>CAMDDI010000303.1 GCA_945890905.1 Bacteriovorax stolpii | reverse complement strand
AATAAAGTAAATATCTGCATCAGGAAGTTCAAAATCATTAGCAAACAAATATTGAGTGATAAGCTTGCAGCGGTTAAAGCCGAGTTCTTTGTAAACGCGGTTTCCTTCATCTACACGGGCCTTAACGTATTCAAAACCGGTGAAGATATTTTTGATGTAGAGACCACCCAAGATCACACCCATGCGCCCATAGGCCGCACCTAAGTCTACAACATGCTGATAAGGTTTAATTTTCAAGAGCTGCAAGATACGCAGGCATTCTGAGTAAGGAGTCTGAAGAGTTTGCAGATCGAGCCCCACCCAAGTCTGCACCCCTTGATGCATCTGGGGTCCCCAGGTTTCATGACTTCCGTCTGGTTCAAAACCAAGAGCATCGGCCACGAGCATCTCTTCGATGTATTTCACCCGAAAACCTAAAATTTTATCCACCATGTGAGCATGTTGGCAACGGATCACATCGTTGGACTTAGGACTCTGAAAAAATTTTGGGGATTCGATAAGCTTCTTGCGATCAGCAAGAGAGAGTTGACCGTTCTCTAATTTATGAAAATCAGAGAGAGCTGTAAGTTCCGTCCGTGGAAAAAATTCTAATTGTATCAAACCTTCATCCTTGAAGTTTTTTTATCAGTGCAAATGATCCTTGGTGGGATCTGCCTGATTCTTTTTTTCTACATCTTCTAAAAATTTTCTGAGTCTCTGAACACCGGTTATCAGGGCCTCTTCCAAACTTTGTTGCCCATAAACAATATCTACATGCTTAAAAATTTTATGGGACTCTTTATGAATGATATCAACCTCTGCATTAAAGTCATCTTTCACGTGATTAATGCTTATCCGACCCAGAAGGTAGGGATTATTTTCCAGATCAATATACTTTTCTTGGGGGAACTCTTTCATTCCCCTCAATCTCATCGTTTTATCGCCGAAAAGTCAACGTTCCCTAACAAACCTTATAGGAGTCCTACATGAAATTCACACTCGCTCTCGCCGTTCTTATGTTTACTTTCGCTGCATTCGCTCAAAAAGCCACTGTCCAAACAAAAACTGTTACTCATGACAAAGAGCATTCTCATGTTGAAGGCGCAGCTGCTGATCACAGTCACGAAGAGGGCCACCACCAAGATCATGACCATAAAGCCCATCACCCAGATCATGTTGAAGTGAAGAAAAAAATTGAAGTGAAAAAGAAATAATTTCAGCTAGAATGAGGCTATGAGTACATTAAAAAATATGTTTCCTAGCCTCACTCTTTTCTCAGACCTTGACTGGGACCTTGTCACGGCCGAATACGAAACCAACTACATCGATCTCTCCTTTCCCGAATACCTTCAGCAAAAAGCTACTGATGGTGACTGCCCACCTTTCCTGTTTGAACTGGCCTATTACGAAATGGCGCTTTTTGATGCCCAAACATCTGATACACCCTTTCCTCATATAAGTGGCGTCTACCTTAATCCCTCTGCTTTATTTCTCTCACTAGAATTTGATGTGATGAAGATGCTAGCCGAGGCAAAAACAGGTAAAATTGAGATCATTGAACGTCCCCATGTGATCTGTCTTTTTAGAGATAAACTCGGCAAGGTTCGAAGTGTGGAACTTGATGATGAGGCCCTAGATATTCTGCAAAATCTTGAAGATGGCCCTCAGAGCGATCGAAAGTTCCTCAAGCCTGAGCAACGAAGCCGGTATGAAGAAATGGTAAAGAATGCTCTGATTTTTGAACTGGTCTAGCTTAGACAAAAGCTAACACCCACTATCCTAAGTCTTATGGATTTGAGACTTTAATCACTATGAAAACTCTCTGTTGGATTCGCCGTGACCTTCGCCTCCATGATCACGCGGCTCTCTCACATGCTCTCTCCGCTGGTGAGGCAAGTCTGGTTTTTGTTTTTGATCCCCATATCTTAGATAAGCTCAAAGACAAGCATGATCGACGCCTCAGCTTCATCATGGAATCTCTCATTGAGATAGAAAAAGAACTTCAAAAACGTGATTCATCACTCATTATTCTTTACGGAAAACCTGAAGAAGAAATCCCCAAGCTCGCTGCGGAATTAAAAATCAAGCATGTTTTTTCTAATAGGGATTATGAACCCTATGCTAAGACCCGTGATGCGAAAGTAGGAAAACATTTAAAAGATTTAGGAATTGGTTTTCACCAATTTAAAGATACTGTTTTCTTTGAACAGAATGAAGTCCTCACAAATACCGGGGGAGTTTATAAAGTTTTTACTCCCTATAAAAATAAATGGCTCGAGACTCTCGAAGCACAAGATAAAGTTATTCCGGACTACAAATGTGATTTGAAAAAGCTGCACAAGTTCAGCAATAAGAAAAACATCATCGATCACGATTGGTACAAAGGAATTGGTTTCAAAGAAGCTGCTCCCCTTCTCACTGGAGGAACTAAACCAGCTCTAAAACTTCTCTCGTCGTTTGAAAAGCATATCGCTGATTACACTGAAGCACGAAATTTTCCTGCGATAGAAGGGACCTCTTCTCTTTCAGTTTACATTCGCCACGGAAATATTTCCATAAGAGACATGCTTCGTTTTGGGTTTACCCTTCGAAGTGAAGGTGCAAAAACCTGGATATCTGAATTAATCTGGCGTGATTTTTATCAAATGATCTTGGACACTCATCCGCATATTGTGAAGCAAGCTTTCAAGCCTGAGTACGACACCATTGAGTGGCTGGGGAAACCAGAACATTTTAAAGCTTGGTGCGAAGGTCAGACGGGATTTCCTATTGTCGATGCGGCCATGCGTTGTTTTAACGAGACAGGAATGATGCATAATCGGCTGCGCATGATTGTGGCTTCATTTTTATGTAAAATCCTTTTGATTGATTGGCGTAAAGGTGAAGCTTATTTTGCAGAAAAACTCTTAGACTTTGATCTTGCTGCCAACAATGGTGGCTGGCAGTGGTCTTCGAGCTCTGGTTGCGATGCCCAACCCTATTTCCGAATCTTTAATCCCTATACCCAGAGTGAAAAATTTGATGCTGATG
>CAMDDI010000302.1 GCA_945890905.1 Bacteriovorax stolpii | reverse complement strand
AAGCATTTTGAGAGTGAAATCAAGGCGTTGAATCACTCGGCGGTGGAACTAAAACTTTCCGTGGCTTAGAGCCCTGAGCTGGCCCCACTATACCATAACGCTCCATCTCCTCAATTAAGTTGGCAGCTCGGTTATAGCCAACTCCAAGTTTTCTCTGCAGGAAAGAAGCGCTCGCCATTCTGTGCAGTGCTATGCAGTGAACAGCCTCGTCGTACTTTTCATCCTTCAACCCACCAGTTTCCGGATCGGAAGTAATTCCATCAACATCGGTATCCACAATTCCATTATTTTCAACAAACTCCATTGCACCTGTATCAAATTCACGGGGTAAGGTTGCCAATTTCTCTACCAATGCTTCAATTTCTTCTTCTTCGACATAAGCGGAATGCATTCTAACAGTCTCAATTCCTTGCTTGAAGAGCATGTCCCCTCTGCCCAATAATTTCTCAGCACCTGGAGTATCTAAGATTACTCGTGAGTCCATATTTGTAGTCACGCGAAAGGCAACGCGGGTAGGGAAATTGGCCTTAATCACGCCAGTAATCACATCTGTCGACGGACGCTGGGTGGCCAGAACAATATGAATACCAGAGGCCCTCGCCTTTGCCGCCAAGCGTGATATAGCATTTTCAATCGCAGGGCCGGATTTAGAAAGCTTAAGGTCTGCAAATTCATCCACAACAATTACGATGTATGGAAGTTCAAAATCCACAACGTCCGAATCAGGGTAGTACTTATTAATTTTGATCGTTAAGACGGAACCAGAAACTTTAATTTTCTTATTAAATCCCTCAATGTTTTTGACTGCAAAATCTTTAAGTAATGAATATCTTCGTTCCATTTCGTCGATTGCCCAAAGAAGTGCAGCAGAAGCAATAGATGAATCAGTCACGACTGGCATAATGAGGTGGGGAAGTTTTTCATACAGTGCCAATTCCAACTGCTTGGGATCAATCATTATAAGGCGAAGCTTCTTAGGGGATAGTTTTATAATTAAAGATACCAGCATGGTGTTCACAAAAACGGACTTACCAGCACCTGTCGTTCCAGCTACAAGAAAATGTGGTGTTGAGGCAAGATCAATAACAGCCGCATCCCCATAAGCATCTTTTCCCATCGCAATTGGCAATCGGAAGCTCGAGTTTTTAAATGCTTGTGACCTTAAAACTTCATCCAGATAAATGAGATCCCTCGGATTCCTTGGAACCTCAATACCAATAGTCGTCTTCCCTTTCATAACCGGAACCATGCGAATAGGTGCTCCCTTTAATGCAAGAGAGAGATCATCTACCCGATTTGTAACCGCATTAACTTTCACTCCTGGACCCAGGTCTAGTTCAAAGGTATCTACAACCGGACCCTTGAGAACGTTAATGATGTTGGCAGAGATATTAAACTCTTTGAGTTTTTCTTCAATCGCCCGAGCTATAGTTTCAAAATACTCGTTATCTGGATCAATATTGCTACTGGATTGATTCTTCCGAACGATGCAATCGATTAATTCTTCACTTTCAAAGAACGTACTTTCGACGTTGTTGTCTTTGTAGTTTGATAATTTAATTTCATCGCATTCACTAATATCGACTGAATCAAAATCATAAGACTCATCGATTTCTTCCAACTCCTCATCGTGAAAAGGTTCCCTGGTTTGAACCTCCTTCAGATCATGAGAATTATCAATTTTTGTGATCGGAAAACTTTTTAAAGAAGGCACCTTAATCTTTGACGAATTGCGAATATTTAATTTCGGAGTCGAGAGAGTTGGTAGATCGCTCTGATTTATATGAGGGTGACTGAAGAAAAGAAGAAATTTGGTTTTTAAGGATTCAGACAATGACTTAAAACTAATTTCACGAAGAGAAGCAAAATTCGTTTTTTTAATGACAGTTCCAAGGGAGCAAAGCTGCAACCAAATCCAACTACAAGTTTTAAAAAATCTTTTCTCTGAAACAAGATAAAAAAAAGAAAGACCGAAAAACACTGTAAACAAAATAAGACTAATAGAACTAAAATTTTCCTTCAGAAGAGTAAACAAACCCTCACCGATGGTATCAGGAAGAATAATGTAACAAACTCCGAGAGTAAGTGGAACCAAGGCAGTAATAACAAAATTATTTTTGATGTCCATTTTTTTTGAAAAAACAAAGGAGTAGAGCATTGAAAAAGTCACAAATGAAGCCGTAACCCAAATGCCACACCAGTAACCGAAATTCGCTAATAAGCTAAAAAAATAATAAGTAAAAAAATTTATAGATTGATTCTGGTAGGTAATTTCGTAGAAATTATCAGGCAAGTTATCCCGATAATAAAAATAGATTAAATTAAGTAGTGTAAGTACAAATAAAGAATAAAGCTGAATTTTTAGACTTTTTTTTTCCATACATAATTGTAAGAACGCTATTTAGGAAGGGCAAGGTCTTTCTAACTGATAGAATTTAGTAATAGGAATGAGAAGCGTAGAATTGCCAAAGATCATTTAATGAGAAAAACATACCTAAAACAAGAAAGCCCTCTTTCGAGGGCTTTCTTTATAAATGGAGGGTGCATCTTGCTATTCTGACACCAAGTTCCCCTGGCACTACCTTCGCCGCAAGTGAGCTTGACTTCCAGGTTCGAGATGTTACTGGGTATTTCCTCACCGCTATCGACACACCCAAACTGTATTTCAATTTAGGAGACTGTACTCTTACAATCACAAAACAAGATAAGCAAGACAAATCATGAACCATGTAGTTTCCACACACAAAACCCCTCTCTAACCTAGAGAAGCAAAGAAAATAAAGCAAAACGGGTTATTAGTATTGGTCAGCTCAACGACTTGCATCGCTTACACACCCAACCTATCAAGCTCGTAGTCTACAAGCACCCTTAATAGATATCTAATCTTGAGGGGGGCTTCCCACTTAGATGCTTTCAGTGGTTATCCCTTCCAAACTTAGCTACCCGGCGATGCAGTTGGCACCACAACCGGTACACCAGAGGTTTGTCCATCCCGGTCCTCTCGTACTAAGGACAGCTCCTCTCAAATATCTTACGCCCACGGAGGATAGA
>CAMDDI010000301.1 GCA_945890905.1 Bacteriovorax stolpii | reverse complement strand
CAATATTTCTAACCACGTACTTGTCAGACATAAGGGACGGGATAATTTCAATTGCCGATCCTACAAGAATGGCTATGAGAGAAAGAACAGCAAAGATCATGGGCCAGCCTTCAAGCTTGCGGTGAGCAGTTGCATGAGCTTCAACTGATGAATCATCAAGTGCGAAGGCTTCGAACTCTTCACCATCTACAGCTTGGCCTTGCTTAGCGGTTTTGAAGAGGTTGTAGAGCATAATTAAAAAAGAAATAAGCACTAAAGTACCGCCGATGGCGCGCACCCAATACATAGGCACAATCTTAATCACTGTTTCAATGAAGTTGGGATATATCAAATGACCTGATTCATCCAAAGCACTCCACATCAGAGACTGTGTGATTCCTGCAACCCACATTGATACGATATAGAGAACTAGACCGGTAGTTGAAAGCCAGAATTGCAAATTCGCCAGAGACTTAGAATAGAGCTCAGTTCTCCAAAGTTTTGGGACAAGATAGAATAGAATTCCGGAAATGAGCATGTAGTTCCAGCCAATGGTACCTGAGTGCACATGGCCCGGAATCCAGTCCGTGAAATGGGCGATAGCATTGATGGATTTAATAGAAAGAAGTGGTCCTTCAAAAGTCGACATTCCGTAAAAAGTCAGGGATGTGGCCATAAACCTGAGCCCTGGATCAGTACGCACTTTGTTCCAGACTCCACGCAGAGTCATCAAACCATTGATCATTCCTCCCCAGCTTGGCATCCAAAGTGAGATGGAGAAAACCATTCCTAAGGTTTGCGCCCATTCGGGAAGTGTTGTGTAGAGAAGATGATGGGGCCCAGCCCAGATATAAATAAAGACCAGGGACCAGAAGTGAATGATTGAAAGACGATAAGAATAAACCGGACGATTGGCGGCTTTAGGAATGAAATAATACATTAAGCCTAAGAAGGGTGTGGTGAGAAAAAATGCCACAGCATTATGACCATACCACCATTGGACAAGGGCATCCTGAACTCCAGCATATAAAGAATATGATTTAAAGAAAGTAACCGGAAGCTCCATTGAGTTCACAATGTGAAGCACGGCCACAGTGATGATGGTGGCAATGTAAAACCAGATGGCCACATAGATGTGACGCTCGCGTCTTCTGATAATTGTTCCAAAGAAATTTACTGCGAAGACCACCCAGATAAGTGTTATAAGAATATCTATCGGCCACTCTAGCTCGGCATATTCTTTCCCTGTGGTAATTCCCAAAGGAAGAGTAATCGCCGCAGAAACAATGATAAGCTGCCAGCCCCAGAAGTGGATGCGTGAGAGCAAGTCGTTAAAGAGACGCGCTTTAAGAAGTCGCTGAAGGGAGTAGTATATGCCCCCAAAAATTGCATTTCCGCAAAATGCAAAGATTGCAGCATTGGTGTGAAGCGGGCGCAGTCTCCCAAATGTTAGCCAAGGAACACCCATGTTCACTCGCCAATCTGCAAGTTGAAAGGCGATAGTTACTCCAAGGAGCATGGCAACGGCCCCCCAGATTACGGTAGCTATGACAAACCAGCGAACAACTTGGTCGTCATAAGAAAAAACTTCAGGTTTTCTGTCAATTGAGTTCATTTTTTTCCTTACTATGATGAGAATTCTTTTTGGACTTTTTTTCTTCTAACAACATTCGATGACCAGGGGTTTCTAAATCTTCGAATTGACCTTTAAGTACTGACCAGATGAAGGCCAATACGAATACACCCCCCAAAATTAACGCAAGGGGTATCAATAAAGTTAAGATTTCCATAATGCCCTCATTTTCTTTGTACCCACAATTGAAGAGATGAGAACTGTAAGCGAACTTAAGGGCATGATGATCGCCGCAACCAATGGACTAATATGTCCGCTGAAGACGGCAAAGACTGAAAGGGAGTTATAACTTAGAGAAAGAAATATGTTACGTTTAACCACTTTCATTGTTTCTCTAGAAAGTAAGATCAGATCTACGATACCACCAAGACCAGGCCTTGTGAGATAGACATCAGCAGCTCGCAATGAAATATCCATGGCTCCAACAACTGCGACCCCAACATCTGCTTCTCGCAAAGCTATGGCATCGTTGGCCCCATCTCCTACCATCATTGTGAAATGATTCTTTTTTACTGTTTCCGCTTTCTGGTGGGGATCCATTTCTGCTTGAGTATGAAGTGGTAAACGAATCTTACTGAGTAAATCTTCAGTGGCTTTCTTGCTATCACCCGTCAGGATCCTTAGATCTATTTTTTGCTTTAAGATGGACACTAGATTTTCGCGAGCATCCTTTCTGATGCTATCCTCGACTGAAAACTTTGCGACCATTTTATTATTTTCAAAGATACTTAGATTTTTTATTTCGTAAAAAATTGAATTGATTGTACCAAAAACACCCTGTCCTATAATCTCAACAAGACCTTGAACTTCATGGGATCGGCATTCATCCTTAGGAATCATCTCAAGAAGTGCTAATGCCACTGGATGTCTAGAGTTTTTCTCCAAGTTATAAATCACTTCTCCGAGCGGAAGCAGACTTGGAGAGATCATCTCAAAATTTTTAATCTGAAGTTTACCCAACGTGATGGTGCCAGTTTTATCAATAAAGACAGTTTTAACTTTTGAGACTCTCTCAATCACACTATCACTTTTAATGATCATACCTCTTTGAGCTGCTTTAGAGAGAACTTGAGTAAAGGTAAAAGGAATGGCCAGTGCGAGAGCACAGGGACAGGTCACGATTAAGAGAGTGACAGCGCGCTGAAAGGCCAAATTAAAGTCAGCAGTTGAAAATAAGTACATAAAAAGCGAGAGAGATAAGAAGAGAACTACAAATGTGAAGTACTTAGATATACGATGAGTCAAGTCCACAATATCTGAAGAGTGTCTTCTGGCATTCTCTACTTCTTTAAGAATTGAGCCGAGCTTGGTATTAGAGTGAGTTTTTTGCGCCAAAATTAGCAATTCATTTTCTAGATTCTGGGTTCCAGAAAATACTTCCTCTCCAACTTTAGAGCGACTTGGATAGGCTTCACCGGATAAGAGACTTTTATTCACATGTGAATC
>CAMDDI010000300.1 GCA_945890905.1 Bacteriovorax stolpii | reverse complement strand
TCTTCAATGATGGCCTCAATCACCAGGTCAGCATTTTTATCGACGCTATCTATGTCTTTTACTGTGAGATGATTTTTAGCAGCTTCCACTTGAGAAGCCTTGAGCTTTCCCTTAGAACTTAATTGATTACAAGAATCGTGGATACTCTTAAGTGCCCGCTGCTGCTGCTCCACCGAGCTATCAACCAGCTCCACCTTGCAATTTTCCTGAGCAAACCATTGAGCAATACCAGAACCCATGGTTCCAGCACCGATCACAATGACTTTTTGAATATTCATACTAGATAGCGTATTCGAGGGGCTGTTCTGACTCTTTGTACTCAGGAACCACTAGTCCCCATTCGCTGCATTTGTCTGTGATCTCTTGAACAAAAGCATCTCGTACTTGAGCATTGGTACGGGTTTTAAGACCAAGCTTTAAGTAGATGTCATTTGTTGATCCAGAGGATTTTCCAAATACGTTCATCACTCTTGGCCACCACAAGTTAAGTCTCTCTTGAAGGAATGCTCTTTTCTCAGGATTTGCGGCCATTTCTCGCACCGTTTTATCTCCGTGAGCAAGATGCATGTGTTCTTCTTTGCAAATAGTACCAATGGCGTTTTTCCAAGGAGTGTAGCTTGATTCCAATGTATCTTCTAACTGATGTCCAGCCGCTCTATCCATTAAGAAGTTAAAGAGACAGAAGTCTTCCCAATGAGTGATATTGTAGTAAAAAATATTTACTCGTTTATCTTTCTTCGCCCGAGCAAATCCAATGTTGGCCGTATCTTGAGGAATTCGCCAATCAAATTCATGGGCGAGCATATGTTCATGAGTTTTCTCACCAAGATCATTTAAAATATTGTAGATCACATGAGCGTGTCTCATTTCGTCTTTTACAATTTGCGCTACGAGTACTCTTTCGTGAGCATTTGGAGCTTTAGCAATCCAGGGCATATAGCCCAGGCCACCAGCATATTCTGAGTCTGCTTGCATCCATAAAAGGTTAAGCAGATTTTTGCGGTAGATTTCTGGCATTTCTGATTTTGCATCAAAAGTGCGACCGTTTTTAATTTCTTCGAAGAGCTTCAAATCCTCGTTGGTATATGAACGCATGGGATTCTCCTTATCTATTGACCTTTAAATTCTGGTTTACGCTTTTCCAAGAAAGCACCTACGCCTTCTTTATAATCACTTGAGAAGCCTAAAAATCTCTGAACATACTTTTCACGATCGAGAACTTCACTTAACTCTTTTTCAGCCGCATGCTGGAAATTCTTCTTCACCATCTTCACTGATAATGGAGCAAGTTTATTAATTTCAGCTGCAAGTTCAAGAGCGCGTGCCAGAGGATTCTCAGCGATCTCATTGATAAAATTATACTTCAACATGTCTTCAGAAAGAAGGGGCTTGCCCAACAGGGCGAATTCTAAGGCCTTGGTGTACCCAATTTGTCTAACTAACATGAAGCTCATGCCAGCATCTGGAGCTAGTCCGATTTGACTAAATCCTGAGATAAAACGCACACCAGGAGCTGCAATTTTCAAATCCGTGGCCATTGCTACTGAAAGGCCTGCACCTGCACTCACACCTTGAAAAACCCCAATGACAAGCTTATCCGAACCTCTGATCGCTGCAATAAGGGGGTTCCATTCTGTTTCAATGGTATGGCCAATATCCACAGGTCCCTTAGTGGCATCTACCGTGCGATCATTAAGATCTTGTCCTGAACAAAAGGCTTTTCCTTCAGCTGCTAAAACTATGGAGCGAACTGTGGAGTCTTTATTTGCCTCTTTGATGCCAGAAATAATATCTAATTTTCCCTGAACATTGAGAGCATTGTAAACCTGAGGGCGATTGATAGTGATGATCGCCGAGCCATCTTTAACTTCGTATTTGATCGTCTCAAAACTAGTTGCCTTCATATTTAGGCTCTCTTTTTTCCATGAATGCTCTCATACCTTCTTTCTGATCTTTCGAAGCGAAAGTGAGATAGAAGTTTCTGCGTTCAAATTCCATTCCATCTTTGAGTGGAGTTTCAAACGCCATATTGACAGCTTCCTTAGCAAGTTTCACTGCTACAGGAGCTCGGTTAGCGATAAGTTTGGCCACTTCAAAAGTTTCTTGCAGAAGTGTTTCAGCGGGGACAACTTTTGCCACCAGACCTGATCTCTCAGCTTCGTAGGCATCCATCATGTCACCAGTTAAAACGGCCATCATCGCTTTTGATTTTCCGATAGCGCGAGTGAGACGTTGAGTTCCACCAGCACCAGGAATTGTTCCAATTTTAATTTCAGGCTGACCAAACTTTGCAGAGTCGCCCGCAATAATAAAATCACATGACATCGCCAGCTCACAGCCGCCACCGAGAGCAAAACCATTCACTGCTGCAATCACTGGTTTAGTGAGCAGAACAAGTTGTTTCCAAGTTCTGAATCGATTGTCGTTGATTTGATCAATAGGAGTGGCTTCCATCATCTGGCCGATATCGGCACCAGCAGCAAAGGCCCGATCATTACCAGTGAGAATAGTTACTCGCACGTCATTGTCATCTTCCAAAAGGAAAAGTGCTTCCACCACATCTCGCATAAGATCTGTTGAGAGCGCATTGAGCACTTTAGGGCGATTGAGTTGAATCAAAGCAATGTGCTTGTGATCCTGGTAATTTTTGGTGACGAGGATATTCTCAAAAGTCTTCATATTAGATTTTTGTGATAAGTTCTTCAGCGAAATGAACCGATACAAGGTCGCCGGCAAATTTCATGGCGTCTTTTCCAGAATCCATCATCTCTGAAGTCTTCATGGCCGCTTTCCATGCATCTTTATTTTCAAAACACATTTCAGTCACCATGCTCAAGTTTGATGCACCAGTTGGACCACCGAAAATTTTATTGGTGCGAAGTTCTTTGATTCCAGGAATTTTAAGACAAATAGGTGTGTGAACGTTCTTGTAGTGATCTTCGAATTTTGCTTTTGCAGCATCATCGGCAGGAACACGGTAAACAGCAATAACTTTGAACATTTTAACCTCTTGCGTCGAATGGATAATTGATACCGTAGAAACGATAACTTTCCCCACGCAAGGATGTCA
>CAMDDI010000299.1 GCA_945890905.1 Bacteriovorax stolpii | reverse complement strand
CGGTCCGGGTGGAGGCTATGTCCTTTCTCGTTCAATGGATGAAATTTCTGTAAAAGACGTTCTTGACTGTGTTGGTGAGAACATCAACCCAGCTCGTGACATCTTGGGTATCCCTTCTTCAGGGATCGAAATTATGAAAGATGAATCAGGGAATGATATCAACGCTATCGTTGATACAAAAGAATTCAACCTTACGAAAGGTTACTTCGAGAACCTTGGAACAATTATGCAAGACTACCTTGCTACTACTACTCTTGGAGATCTTTCACGTAAGAACTCTGGAGCTGGTGCATTCAACGATGCTGTTACAAATTCAGCCATCCGTTCGAATGTTGGAGAAATGAACCAGTAATATGGTTCTTCTTTAAGTGTTTCCGGACTCGATCTATTTAGATTTTAATGCAACATCGCCGCTCTCTCAATCAGTCACCGACTGGTTGAAGAGCGGCGATCTGCTTTTTGGCAATCCTTCGAGTCAGCATTCCCTAGGCAAGGCCAGCCGTAGGGCCATTAACGAGACCCGCTCGCTTCTTTACTCCACATTTAATTTAAGCGAAAAAACGGAGTCTCTTTTTTTTCAGTCTGGTGCTACTGAGGCCATGGCGACTTTCGCTCATTCTTTTAGTCAGTGGACACTAAAGGATAAAAAAGATCTTCTCATCTGTTATTCAAGAACTGATCATCCTGCGGTTACGACATTAGCAGAACAAAATCTAGGATCTCATGTTCAATTTCACGAAATTAAAATCAATCAAGATCTCTCGCCTGATCACCTCGAAAATTTTAAATACCTGCATTCCCAAAAACAAAAAAATCCCAGTCTTGTTATTCTTTATCATCATCTTTGGGTTCATAACGAAACAGGCTTAGTGTCTCCTTTGGAAGATTTACTTCTCTTAAAATCTATTTCGGATCTCTATCTTCATGTAGATGCAGTTCAGGCCATTGGAAAAATTCCTGAGTGGAATAAGCTCACTGTTGGTGATATTTGGACTTTTTCGGGTCATAAGTTTGGAGCTCTTAAAGGTATTGGATATTCTTTTTTTAAAAAGGATATAAGTTTTACGGCACTTCTCTCGGGAGGAGGTCAGCAACAAGGACTTCGAGGTGGAACAGAGAATCCATTGGCCATTAAAACTCTCGCCTTGGCCTTAAATGATCTCAAAAAAAATAATTTGGAACAGATCACTCAGAGTCGTAACGCTCTAGAGATCCTGCTCAAAAATGAACTTAAAGGGATAGGGGATGTGGTCACTATTCCAGGTAGAAGGGCCTCTAATACGATTTATTTCTACTTTAACGGGCTTACTTCTGATGTGGCCTTAGCTTTATTTGACCTGGGGGGCATTTGCATAAGTGCTGGATCGGCCTGCAGTAGTGGAGCGTCCAGGCCAAGTGTTGTTTTGACTCAAATGAATTTAGTTTCAGTGGCCAAGAATGGACTCAGAATTTCCCTACCTTTTGCTCTTTCTGATGAAACCTTCGGCGCGATTCAAATAAAAATTCAGAAAATATTCCAGCAGCTTAGAGAAAGAAGTTAATTCACAGACTAGAGCTGTGCCGTTACCATGATTTAAACTAAACATTAGAGATCACTTATGGGAATGCTCGAGCGAATTAAAAAAAAGCAATTTGATGGATTCAAAGATTTTGTTCAGAATCTAGAAATCACTGGAATGACTACTCGTGCGCATATTTTTACTACAGGAGTTTTAGAAGATCCTAATTATATGACTTGGGTGATGAAAAACATTAGAACTTTTGAAGACTTCATGAAACTTCCCGGAGGAGAGATTAATGCGGTTCTCTCAAGCCATGAGCAGCTTGTTGGAATTCTAGCTAAGTGTCTTCATGGTCAGCCTCCTGAAGCCATTTTAGAGCTTGAGAGTGCGATTCCTAAATATCTCTCTCGGCTTAAAGACGAAATCTCTTACCTCAAAGAAGTCACAGCTTCTGAGCGAGAAGGGGCGAAGTATTTTTTAGTGAAAACTGCGAGAAAACTTCAAAGCGATGAACAGATCATTGGCTTTCACTGGAAACTGCCTCCTTTAGAAATTTTTCAGGCTAAAGTCTTAAAAGATGGTGCTCATGAAACTTTTTATGAATCAGGTACACTGGCAGCTTTTGGTGAAGTTTACCGTGGCCGCAAGCGCGGGACTTGGAAGCACAATTACGAAACTGGCCAAATGATGGCAGAGGGCGAATATCTCGAAGGACTCAAAACGGGAGATTGGATTTTTTATTATTCTAACGGAAACATTAAGTCCCAAGGACAATACCGTGAAGATAATAAACATGGAACTTGGAAAGATTGGGACCGAAATGGGGAGAGTCTTGAGTCCCATTTCACCGAAGGCGTTAAAGACGGCTAGTCTTCTTCTATTTGCAGATCTGTAGAAACTTGAACACCATCCACAAATTTATCTGAATGCTCTTCAATGAAATCAAATTGAATTGGATCTAAACCCTCATACACTTCGTTGAAAGCGATGGTGATGGTGCGTGGAGAAATATCCATCAGGGAAGTGAGGTAATAGTTTTTTCCAAAAAGTTCAATCGCTTGCTCATCCATACTGACATGACGGAAGTCTGATTCATCAATCAAAGGATTGTTGGAAGTGTTTTTTACAATGATGGCCCCTTGAACTTTTTCACGGGGAAGATCTTTAGTAGTACCCCAGGTGGTCAAAGGAAAATAATCCAAATGGAAAGTTGAGTTCCCATAGGCCAGGCGTCTTGGAACAAGCAGTCTCTGCATAAATTTGCGAGTGGTCTCATCCTTGGCCTTTCGAGCGAGCTTTTCGGCCAAAAGGGAGTCTTCGATTCGGATAATAAAATGGCCTGGAGTCTTAGTAGATTTGAAGAGAATGTACTGAAAGGCGATGGAAAACAGAGTAAAGAGCTTCTGCTGGTCCAAATGAACATGCTTAGAGGAGCTTTCCACCAGGGTTTTAACCGCTTCGTATAAGTCTGATTTTTCTAAATCTTTCTTTCCATTCATGGGTAAATATTTCGTTTAAAAATCATCTTTTGGCAATAAGCAAAAAGCTCGAGTTTCACAGGGAAAGAAATTGACGAAAGATTG
>CAMDDI010000298.1 GCA_945890905.1 Bacteriovorax stolpii | reverse complement strand
TAGCACAGGTTGAAAGAAGAAAGAGCTTCAGACTTAATGTGCATGAAGAATCTGATGTGAAACTCACCTTCATGAAAAATATGCCTCAGCCACGAGTTGTAAAACAGCATTTTCATAAGACTTGCTTTGATATAAGCCCTGGTGGGTTTTCATTCTTTATTTCTAAAGCAGAATCTAAATTCTTCAATCTTGCTGATTTGCTCCCTGAAGTAGATATTAAAACTTCTGACTGGGCCGGGAAAATTAGCGCCGAAATTACTTCTATACGTGAAGTTGATCCCGATGAAAAAAACGGTCTTAATTACAAGGCCATGAGAGTGTGCTGCAAGTTCACTCAAATTGACCAGATTAGTAAGAAGTACCTAGAGAGGTACATTTTTGAGCGGATTAAAAAAGAGCTTCATGCTATAAATGGATAGTGAGAATATCTGCCATATCCGACGTACATGTTAAAAAACCTCATGATGATGCCGATCGTCTACTTTCGCAATTTTTCGATCATCCTCTTGTTCAATCATCAGATTACATTGTCTTATTAGGGGATATTTTTGATTTGATGTGTGGGCCTCACGAAGAGTATCTCTACCTCTATGATCATCTCTTTCGAAAAATAGACTCACTTCTCAAACAAAATAAAAAAGTATTGTTCCATGAAGGTAATCACGACGTTCATTTAGAAAAGCTTTTTAGAGGGTTTTGGCCGAAAGGGGAGATTGTTCCTTCGCAAGCGCCTTTGATATTTGAGATCGATGGGAAAAAATATTATTTTTCCCATGGTGATGAACATGAAGTCGATAATCTTGCCTACCAGAAGTATAAAAGATTGATTTATTCAGGGCCTCTCAAGTTTGTGGCCAACAATGTTATGCCTTATGGTCTTCTAAATTTTATTGGAGAGCGCGCAAGTATGAGATCCCGCAAGAAAGGATCGAAGGCGTTTGATGAAATTAAGGTCCGCGACCGCTTCCGTAGCGGGGTTCAAGAAACCACGAAGGGTGAATATGATTTCATTCTTGGTGGGCATAGTCATGTGAAGGATCAATTCGCTTTGAATGAACATTCTTTGTACCTCAATAATGGTTACGCACTTAAATCGAAAACTTTTATCTTTATCGAAAACCATGTTCCGCGATTCGAGGAACTGCGTTCTAACCGAGCTGGGCCATAGCCCGAACTTCTTTGAGAATCATTTTCCCAAAAATTTCACGAACTGAAGATTCCGTTCTTTTTTCACTTTCAATATTCTGAATATCTTTATTCACAATAATTAAAGCTTCTGCAAATTGAGCAATTTGAGGTAAATGGGTGATGGCAATGACCTGTCCGTTGAGAGAAACCTCACTCAAAGCTTTACCAATACAATTAGCGGTCTCACCACCAATGCCAGTATCAATTTCATCAAATAAGAAAATACTGATGGAATCAAATGTAGAAAGAATTTGTCTCACACTTAATAAGATGCGAGATAATTCTCCTCCTGAAGCCACGTCTTTTATTTTGAAATAGCCTTCACCCATATTGGTTTCAGACAAAAAATAGGCCCGGGTCATGCCGTATTCCATAAACTCTTCAGTCTTCTGAACATCCATCTTGATGGTGGCGCCTTCCATTTTTAGCAGACGCACCCGTTTGGTGAGCTCTTCCCCAAGCTTTTTAGCAAAGCGCTGACGTTTCTGATGAAGAGTATCTGCAATCTGAAGAAGCTTCA
Source organism: Bacteriovorax stolpii (assembly GCA_945890905.1). Taxonomy (GTDB): domain Bacteria; phylum Bdellovibrionota; class Bacteriovoracia; order Bacteriovoracales; family Bacteriovoracaceae; genus Peredibacter. The sequence goes on along the minus strand of CAMDDI010000298.1, from coordinate 1,431 downwards.
TTTGGGTAGATTGAATACGATCTTGAGTTGAGCCTAGATTGATTTCTAATTCTTCTAATTGATTTTTTTCTTTCAAAAATTCAAACTGATTTTGCAGGACGGATTCCACAGTACCGCCGAATTTCTTTTTGAGTTTGTGATAAGTATCAAGCCTTTCTAGAATATTTCCCAAATCCGAAGGATCAAATTCAAAACGGAGCCTTTTTTCTATTTCTTCTTGGAGAGTGCAGATCTGATCATCTGCTGAAGAAATATTCTCTGCGAGATTCAAGAATAGATCAGGATTTTTAGTAAAGATTGAACTGATAAACTTCAGCTGTCCTAAAAGACCTGTTTGACCCTCTGAACCTTCAAAAATTTCTTTTAACTGAAAACAAAGTTTCTGAGTTTTTTCCACATTAACCATCATCGCCTTCTTCTTCAGGAGATCCTCTTCGTCCTGGGAGGATGGGTTGAGTTTTTCAATCTCCTGAAGTTGATAGGTGAGATAATCAAGTCTCTGCTCGCGCAGGGCCCGGGATTCTTCCAGTTGCTTTTTCTCTGTCTGAAAACGTTTATAGTCTTTGAGGTGCAGTTGATATTCAGCGAGTTCACTTTGGTTTTTAGCAAAATGATCGAGCAAATGTAGCTGATAGGTTTCTGATAGAAGTTTCTGATTTTCAAACTGACCCACCAGGTCGATGTATCGGCGAGAAAAAGTAGTAAGAAAATTCACAGTACAGGTGAGATGGTTGATGTAGTTACGGGTAGTACCATTCTTATAAATCAGCCGCTTGATGATGAGTTCGTGACCTTCTAACGGATAACCTTCTTGCTCTAAGAATTGTTTGATAAGAGGATCCTGACATTTAAAGACCGCCTCAATGAGAGAATAATCTGTTTCACGTCTAACGACGCGCTTATCTGCCCGACCACCTAAGATGAGTTGGAGAGCATCGAGCACTAAGCTTTTTCCTGAACCGGTTTCACCAACAATGGCATTGAAGCCAGGACGAAACTTAATGTTCTGGTTTTTGAACGTGGCAAAATTTTGAATGATCAGATTTTTTAAATAAAAGTTTGCATCCATAGTGACCTCACTATAGACCATGTTACGGCAAATTTACGGATAGTCAATATGTACGTATTTTTTCCGTATCCGAGTGTTTTATTTTGCTATAATGAACTTTTCTCGGATCGTTTCAAAGAAATTACGCTGTGTATTTTTGATAAGGGAAACTTTCTTAACTTTCGCCCCATTGATGACCACCAAATCTAGCTCATCAACATTGACTGCTACTTGACCATCCAGGGTCAAAGTCACTGAATGGTGAGGGGGCAGAATTTTAAGTGTCACTGGTTGCGTATCGGGTATCACAAAGGGCCTATGAACAAGGGAATGGGGACAAATGGGAGTAAGAACTAAACCTTTTACGTCAGGATGAACAATAG
>CAMDDI010000297.1 GCA_945890905.1 Bacteriovorax stolpii | reverse complement strand
ATGTCAATTTTTCCGTACTCTACAAATTTCTCACGATCGGTAGCGACCTCATTTTTAAATAGATCATCTGCAAAAACATTTAAATCTGAAGCATTAAATTCTGGATAAGTTGAATAAAGGAATTTTACCAAAGCACGGTTCATTTGATCGAGATTCTCATAACGTTGAGAGCGATCTTTAGAAAGTGCTTTCATCACAATCGCATCAAGTTCTTTAGGAACCGAAGGATTGATTTGCGAAGGTGGAACAATCTTACAAGCTTGAATTTGCTTTAGTACGGCAAGATCATTGTTCGCTTGGAAAAGTTTGCGAGAGCAAAGTAGTTCCCACAATGTAATTCCCACTGCGAATTCATCATAGCGGGCATCAAGCTCGAGACCATCAAGATATTCAGGAGCTAAATAAGAGAGTTTACCTTTGATGGTTCCCGCTTGTGTAGCTTCGGAATTAGTGTTGGCCTTAGCAATACCAAAATCGATGACTTTCACGGCCCCATCATAAGTAAGCATGATGTTGTGTGGAGAAATATCTCTATGAACGATATTGTATGGTTTACCCGTTAATTTATCTGTAAAGGTATGTGCATAGTGAAGACCCAAACACACTTGAGAAATAATGTAACAAGAGATCTCCACCGGGAAGACCACTTTCTTTTCTTTCAATCGATCTAGGTACTGCTTTAAATTTGCACCATGGATGTACTCCATTGCTGTATAAAGCTGACCATTGGTTTTACCGTAATCATAAACTTGCATGATGTTGGGGTGAAGCATACCGAATGTGATGTTGAGCTCATCTTGAAACATGCGAACAAAGGCTTCATCATTTGAAAATTGTGGCTGAACCATCTTCACGGCCACCATCTTATTGGCCTGCTCTCCCAAATATCGGGCGCGACAAATCTTGGCCATACCACCATCTACTAGGTGATCCAAGATTAAGTACTTTCCGAATCTTTGAAATTTGTTTTCAGTCATAATGCCTCAAGTACCTATCGGTAAAATGAGAAAATTCTTAAGGGTGAAATGAACTCTTTAAATTGATCCGGCTAACCAGAAAAATCAAATGGTTAGCTTAAAAAAAATCGAGTTCTAAGAAACCAAATCCTGGAAAGTTGATTCCAATGTTGGACGATTCTAGTCTGGTTGGTGAACGTTTACAGTAACCCATAATCTTATAATTTTGAAGTCTCCAATCCTGAGCGGATGGGTGACTTTTTAAATATGATGAAAAATTGTTCAGTACAATATCATCATAACCATTGAGCTTCATCTGCTCTCTAAAGTTTACATGAGAAATTTTGGCCGGATCAGCACTGTAGCCAGCGGTTACAAGAAAAGTTTCGCATTTGGTAAAGAATTCTTTTTCTACAGGAGAAAACCACTTCGCAAAAGGAGAATCAAGATCGGCCTTCCAAAGAAGAGCATCGTAATAGAGGGTCATCCCGTGATACCAACTCATTCGATTAAAAATAAGAGTGTCATCCCAAGACTCTTTTTGGAAAATTCCTCCACGCAGAATAACTTTTCCGGTGGTGGTTTGATTGTACGTCTTGTAGGAAGCACATCCAATGAGGACTAAAAGAATGAGTACGAACATCCGTCTCATGGATTCTCCTTAAGTTGCTTATCCGCCCATCTTCTCATAGTTTCGAAAATCTCATGACGGTTTATTTCATTCCAAAGCTCATGGTGCTGATCTGGATATTGTAGGATCTGGGTTAATTTTTTATCAATTCCGCCAGCAAAAAGAGTCGTACTCTCTGGATCTACTAAATAGTCCGCTCCCGCCACCATAAACAGACTAGGAATTTTCATATAGTAAGACAATCCACGCAGTTTTTGGCTGGCATCCATTATCTCTTTAATCATTCGAATGGTGATAAATCGTGGAATCAGAGCGTCGGTATCAAAGTCGTTGGCGCGCTCTGTATCGTGGGTGAGCTGTGATCCTTTATAGATCATTGGCATATGCAGCTTAGGAGCAAGACGATTAAGGCGCTTAAGCAAAGGTTCAGTAGAAATTCCCAACAGATTTTTGGGTTTGATACAGGGACTAGAAAACATGACTCCACTCACTGACAAAGGCCAGCCGTAGGCAGAATCTAAAAGTCTGGTGAGAACAATAAGACCACCAAGACTATGGGCGCAGATAAAATTCTTCGTAGTGGGTTCTAATTTTTCCTGAACGTACTCTCCCACTTTTAAAAGATCATCCACATAAGTTTTAAAAGTATTTAAATAGGCCCTCGCTCCCCCGCTTCTGCCGTGTCCAATGCTATCGTAAACAGTGATGGCCACATCAGGATAAGAATTGAGCCAAAAATTAACCAGATCTAGATGCCTTCCAGAATGCTCGAGTGCACCGTGAACAATAAGAAAGTGCACCCGAGGTTTGCCCCGCCAAAAACGACGAATAAAAAGAGAAGACTCCCCATCACTGGAGAGAAGAGAATGATCTTCTGTTTTAAAAGCTGCGAGGGCTGTGGCCATGTTTAGTTTTCTTGAACGTATTTTTCGATAGATCGTTTAGCTTCTTCTGACAAACCTTGAAAGCGGAAAGAGAACCCTGAATTTCCTTCAAGAATGCGGACAACATGTCCAGAAGCTGTGAAGTGATAATCAGAATTTTCAGGGTGAACATTGATACTTACTTTTTCTCCGGCCGCACCTTTGTAATCATCAATCAAAACTTGCATGCCACCGATTGAAATATCCCGGCAAATTCCCTCAAAAAGAGTTTTATTGTTATGGATGAAGAGTCTGGCCACAAATGGCTTTCTCACCGTGCTCCGGCGATCAATATCCTTAATCACAGGAGGAAGTTCTTCGAAGACTTCTTGATACTCTGGAAGATCGGCCAGAAGTTTCCAATCTTTCATACCCGTGGTGAATATAAACGTTTTTCCATTGATGCGGTTTTCTTTAAAGAGCTGTTTGAGTTGCTTCACACTAAATGGACCGTAATCTGAAGGAGCTCCTCCACGGTCTGAACCAATTCGTATAAAAACAACACGCTCATCTGAACTAATTTCAGTCAGACGAATATCTTTAAATTCAATTTTATTTACTTCTGGTGGCAGCTCCTGAGATTTTGGAGTAGCAGTTGATCCAGCATTTTGTAATTCAGGAATTTCTTTTATCTTTTTCCAGTTTTCAAAACCTTTCTTCCACACAAAATCTTCAGCTTTAAGTTC
>CAMDDI010000296.1 GCA_945890905.1 Bacteriovorax stolpii | reverse complement strand
AAGCGCGCTTTTAGTGCAACGATCTCTGAATGGTTAGGCGCTGCTGAATATCTTTTTAACCTAGGTGAAAAAAATATTATTCTTTGTGAGCGTGGTGTTCGCTCTTTTGATAACAAGCTTCGCAATATGCTAGACCTGGGTTCTGTGATTTATCTCAAGAAAAATACTCCGTTTAAAGTCCTGGTAGATCCATCTCACAGTATGGGTTACACCCAGTATGTGGCCGATGCCGCCTACGCTGCTGTGGCCGCAGGAGCTGATGGTCTCATGGTGGAAATTCACCCAGAACCAGCGTGTGCACTCTCGGATGGTCAGCAGGCGCTAAACCTTGCTCAGTTCTCTGAGATGGTGGCCAAGCTTCAAAAACTCGCTCCATTATTTGAAAAAGAACTTAGGATGTAATTATGGCCAAAGCTGAATTTGTTCGTGGCATGTTTAATGATATCTCTCACAAGTACGATCTCTTAAACGATGTTCTCTCTGTGGGCACACACCGCCTTTGGAAAAAACATTTTGTGAATTTAGTACTCAAAAACAAACCACAGAGCGCTCTCGATTGCGCTACGGGTACAGGGGATATTGCCTTTGAATTAAAAAAGCATATCTCTGGTGAAGTGGTAGGAATTGATTTTTCTGAAGGCATGATTGATCACGCTCAAGCTCGGGAAAAAGCTTCTCCTCAGAAAGTGACTTTTAAAGTTGCCGACATTATGAAGCTTCCTTTCGGGGATAAGACTTTTGATGTGGCCACTATCAGTTTCGGAATCCGCAATGTCGAAGATCTAAGTCTTGGACTGAGCGAATTAGGTCGGGTTGCCAAAGCTGTTTATATTCTTGAATTCGGCCAACCTAAAAACAAGATTCTGGCGGCTTCATATTTTGGGATGCTTAGAATTTATGTGCCAGTCTTCGGTCTGATTTCAAAGCGCAAAGATGCATATGAATACTTGATCGCCTCTTCTGAGAAATTTCCATCCGATGAAAAGTTCTTAGAAGTCTTCAAGGCCAATACAAATTTTAAAACATACCAATCTATTCCTGTCTTTGGCGGAATTGCTTACATCTATTACGGAACAAACTAAATGATCTCTCCAATCTTTGAACCAAGTGAGTGGAATGAAATTACAGACTTTAAATTTGAAGACATTACTTTTCACAAAGCTAAGAATACAGGTGCAGTTAGAATTGCTTTTAATCGCCCTGATATTCTCAATGCTTTTCGGCCTCTTACTGTTGATGAGCTCTTAACCGCTCTTGAGTGGTCACATCGACAAAACGATGTAGGGGTTATACTTCTTACCGGTAATGGACCCTCATCCAAAAATGGAGGATGGGCCTTTAGTTCTGGCGGAGATCAAAATGTCCGCGGTGCTACAGGGTATGAATACAAAGACTCAGTTAAAACCAATATGCCTTTGGCCCACGGCCGCCTGCATATTTTAGAAGTTCAACGCATGATCCGCTTCATGCCTAAAATTGTCATCGCCGTTGTTCCTGGGTGGGCCGTGGGTGGAGGGCACTCTCTGCATGTGGTTTGTGATCTTACTATCGCTAGCCGTGAGCATGCTATCTTCCGTCAAACAGATCCCGATGTGGCAAGCTTTGATGGTGGATTTGGTTCCGCCTATCTCGCCCGCCAGATTGGACAAAAACGGGCCAGAGAAATTTTCTTCTTAGGTTTTAATTATTCGGCCCAAGAAGCTTTTGATATGGGCATGATTAATAAAGTTGTGGATCACAAAGATCTTGAAAAAGAAGCTCTCATTTGGGCCAAAACAATTTGTGGCAAATCTCCAACGGCCATGAAAATGCTAAAATTTGGATTTAACTTAATTGATGACGGTCTGGTGGGTCAGCAAGTTTATGCTGGTGAGGCGACTCGCTTAGCTTACGCCACTGAAGAGGCCAAAGAAGGCCGCAGTGCTTTCCTTGAGAAAAGAGATGCTGAATTCGAGAAGTTTCCCTGGATGTACTAGGTGGCCACATCAGGATCAAAGCTCCATGACTGGCTAGACTCAGAGTTTTTTGCTCAGGGTGCTTTTATCACTGATTTTGAAACTGGTAAGGTGACTTTAGGAAAGGGTGGCAAGGCGACTCAAATCGATGCTTTCTCTATCTACATCAACACAACTTTTTACCTCAAAGATTTTTTCCAAGATGAGTATATGGCCTATGAGCCAAGTAGCACTATCACTGCAAGTCTGGAAGAATTGCAATCTCTCACTTCAAGCTGGAAGCTCGGCAGGCCCAATCCTCAGAATGAAAAAAACGATGAAGATATTTACCGCCAGGATTTTGAAAACTTAAAAAAATCTTTTGGACCAGCTCTTCAGAAAGTTGTGTTGGTCTCAAGAGAATCATATTTAATTCATAATAATGAGATCACCCGTCGGCAACTCTTTAGTCAATGCATGAGCTTTGGTTCTGGTTACCCATACGGTATCTGGAATGACGAGAAGGGCATCTTGGGAAGTACTCCTGAACTATTATTTTCGCTTAAGCATCAGACTCTGAAAACTTTTGCACTGGCCGGAACTGCCAAGCTAGGTGAAGAAGCAAGACTTCTTGATTCTGCTAAAGATCGGCATGAACACAATCTAGTTGTGGATGATATAAGAGAAAAAATTTCGAGTTTCTGCGAGCAATTAAAAACATCTGAGACCCACCTTCTTCCTTTCAAAAATATTGTTCACTTAAAAACTGATATCACTGCAAAACTCAATTCAAAAATTCCTTTGAAAGATATTACCTCAACTCTTTCTCCTACGGCAGCATTGGGGGGATATCCCAAAGAAGCCTCGCTGCGCTTTTTAAAAGATTCCAAGTACACTCAGACTTATCCTCAACGCTATTTTGGCTCAGCGCTTGGAATTGTTTCTAGTGATCTGACGCAATTTGTTGTGATGATTCGAAATATCCAATGGCAAAAAGATATGTTTTTTATTGAAAGTGGCGGTGGAGTGCTACCAGAATCAAAACTTGAAAATGAACTAGAAGAAATTCGACTCAAGCGCGCAACGATTAAAGGTCATTATTTATGAATTTATCATTGCAAGATTTTGGCAAAGTCTTTTTCTGTACCGGTGCCCGCAACCATGATCTCTTAGCAATTCTAGAAAATCATGAAATTGAATTTGAATACGATGAGCGCATGGCGAGCTTCAAATCCCTAGGGCTCAATAAAATAGCAAAACTTCCA
>CAMDDI010000295.1 GCA_945890905.1 Bacteriovorax stolpii | reverse complement strand
TGATGAGCCCATTTTCCAATGCCATAATAGAGTCATGAAAATTTTGATTCTCCTATTAAGTCTCTTTTGCCTCAATGCCCGTGCACAGCACTCCATTTCTAGTCAGACTTTCCAAATCAATGTGAGGCCCGTGCTCTCCGGAATTCTTCAAGACTTCAATCAAATGATAGTACTCTTTCCTGACTTTCCCAAAGAAATGGTTGAACTCTCCCATGACGTGGACTCCCTTGCCCAAGATAAAGAAGGCCTACTTAAAGATTGCCCACGTTTGGTAGAGAAAAAATGTCTTCCGGCCATTAAGGCCATTCAAGCCAAGCTCTCTACCATTTCCACCACCACCATCAAGCTTATGGCCAATCAGCGCATGTCAACGGATCTGCATCTGGACTCATTGAGTGGAATGCGTCTGATTTATCAGTTTCAATCTGTCTTAGAAGAAGTGAAAGGCTCTATGGATAACATCGCCTTTATGATAAAGGCCCAAACCATGCCCCGCCTAGAGACTTATCCTTTGGTGAAGCAAATGGATGAACTCAATACCTTGAGTTCCCTCGCTCTGGTGGAGTACATTCCTTTTGGATATAAAGAAGAATTCAGACATTTCTTTTTTAATTTCGTGCATCCCATTCAGATGCAGATTTCAAAACAAATTAATTACGAATTTTTAAACAGAAATATCATCGCACTTAATTTTACGATCAATCTTTTGAACATGAATTTGACTAAGAGAAATAAGAAAACACCTGAAGGCATGGGGCCCTATCTGGCCACCATTCATAATCGCTGGAATAGCATTCTTAGAAATTATTATTAAAAAAAAAGCCCTCATTCGAGGGCTTTTCTTTTACTTAGTACTTTGTAGAATGACGTCCGCGAACGTTTGTTTTGTGGCGGCGTTTCTCGGCGTTTTCGAGTTTTTCTTTCTGTTTTACAGATGGTTTTCTGTACTCAGAACGAGCTCTATACTCCTTAACGATTCCGTAAGCATCGCAAAGACGTTTGAATTTCTTCAACGCTTTTTCAGCTGGAAATCTGTCATCAATACTGATTTGAATTGTAGACATATAAAAGCACCCCCTTCTTTCTTAACATTCAATAAGCCGAAACAGCTTTAGGTTTAGGAGCAAAAAAGTACCCTTCTGGCCGTGGAGTGTCAACGAGATGCTTTGCGCAAAAGCTAATCTTTTTTGCAAATTAGCCCCGAAATGCTAAAACTCTCCCATGCAATTGGACGCTTTCAACAACGACTCCCAAACCGATCCCCCTTTAGCTGCGAAAATGAGACCTAAGTCCCTAGAGGATTTCTATGGGCAAATGAAAATCCGTCCCCAACTTGAGAAGCTAGTTTCTCATCCACGTCATGTAATTTTTTGGGGGCCACCAGGGACAGGTAAGACCACTCTTGCTCATATTATTGGCGGAAGCATTGATCGCGAGCTAAATTCTTTTAGTGCAGTGACAAGTGGTATACCGGAACTTAAGCGCCTCATAGCAGAGATGCTTGATCGAAAAAAACAATTCGGTAAAGAGAGTATTCTTTTTATCGACGAGATTCACCGCTTTAATAAACCTCAACAAGACGCTCTTCTGCCTTACCTTGAAAATGGCGATTTTCTTTTTATTGGGGCGACAACTGAGTATCCCCACACATCATTAAATAAAGCTCTTATTTCGCGAGTCTCGCTCATAGAACTCAAACAGCTTGAAGTAGAAGATCTCAATTCTATTCTCGAGCGCGGATTAGATGATTTAGCTCGCCCGGATCTCAAAGATTTTATTCCTGAACTCTCGAAGCTCTCCAATGGAGACGCGCGCTTTGCTCTTAATCAACTCTCTCGCTTAACTGCGTTTAAGCAAAGTGAACTTGATAATAAAGAAGCAGTTCTGAAAGATCTCTTTGAACATGCTCGTCAGTATGACCGCAATGCAAATCGCCACTATGATGTCATCTCTGCATTTATTAAATCCATTCGTGGATCTGATCCAGATGCAGCACTTTTGTATTTGGCAGTGATGCTTGATGGTGGAGAGGATCCAGAATTTATTGCTCGCAGGCTTATGATCCTGGCTAGCGAAGATATAGGTCTTGCGAACTCACAAGGCCTGCAAGTCACAACTAATGCTCATTATGTGACCACTAAGATTGGTATGCCAGAAGCCAGAATTACTCTTGCTCATGCAACTGTCTTCTTGGCCCTCTCGCCCAAATCTAATTCGACGTACATGGGAATTAATGAGGCCTTAAGTTTTGTGAAAGAGAATCCCACTCTGGAAGTTCCCGGACCTCTCTCAAACGTATCACCTGAAAAAAAGAACTATAAGTATGCTCATTCCTATCCAAATCATTGGGTGGATCAGCAATATCTTCCTCATGGAGTGCATGAGCAGTTCTATAAACCCGGTCAACTTGGTTCAGAAAAAGCCATGGTCGATCAGCATTCGGCCCTGACTCGCAAAAAATGATTCGTAGATTTTTGATCTGATAATGCCCAATAGTTTTGTGCGTTTTAGGGACGAAGATCGTAGAAAATCCGGGTCAGCACGACTTTTTATCGTAAGACAAAGAAATTCCATTCAATGGGCCCAGCAAAATCATTATGTTTTTATAATGTAGTTTCTGAAGGTATGGGTAAAATAGAAAACATGAATATCCTTAAACTAAATAATGAATCCAACAAAATCAGGACGATTGCGACCTGGTTCTTCAAAGAATGGGGAACATCTACCTCATCAGTGGAGAAGTATATTAGCTTCATCTCTTCTTCATTAAAAGATGATGAATTGCCCATTTTTTTTATAGCAGAGGAAACTAACCTCGTAGGGACTGCTCATTTGGCTAGAGTTGATATGGGAGGGGTACATCCTGAATTAACGCCCTGGCTGGCTGGTGTTTTTGTAGACTCTGCTCATAGAGGGAAAGGTCTTGGTGAAGCGCTTTCATTGGCTGTTCTTAAGAAAGCTAAAGAGTTAGGATTTGAATTTTGTTATTTATATACAGATTCAAAAGAGGACTGGTATTCAAAAAGTGGTTGGCTGGTCGTTTCACGCGAAATCTACAAAAATAAAAACGTTGTTATTATGAAATTCAACCTCTAGTCTCAACCAAAGTGCTGGTCTTTAACTCCAGCACTTTGTGACATCATCCATCTAGACTAAAGATCGGCTGACTCCATCTTCTTTCGGTAATGTCCTTTAATCGCTCCGATTTGATTTTCACTC
>CAMDDI010000294.1 GCA_945890905.1 Bacteriovorax stolpii | reverse complement strand
CTCAGCTTCTGTCACCATCGAAAGTGCAATTCGATCTTTAATTGAAGCACCCGGATTTTGTCTTTCAAGTTTGGTCCAAACTTCACTAGAACCAAAGAGGCGATTGATTTTTAAGTGCGGAGTATTACCAATAGTATCTAAAATTGACTGAGCTTTCATATTTCTCCAAAAAAAAAGGGTGGGACACGCCCACCCTTTAAAATTACTTTTTCATTTTGTCTTTTACTTGTCCGATAAAGGATGTGGCCGTACCGAGAACTTTCTCTGCGGTCTTTTCTACTTTGGCCTTAAGCTCATCAGCAGGATACTTCGACATCAATTCTTCGACTTTCTTAGTGGCCTCTTCTTTAGAGACTCCCAATTTTTCTTGAACCATCGAAACCATGGCCATGGCATTGCCTTTAACTTTATCAATATCTTTTTCCGAAATTGAATCCCACTTCTTCATCGCCAGGGCCGAAATATCCTTCCACTTATTTTTGAAAGCTTCTGTATCTAAGTTCATAGGTGCTCCTCTTTGGTGCATAAGTTTTTCAACAGCCGAAAGTATAGCATCAGAATCTAAATGGTGCTTAGTGTACAATTCATCTGCCGAGTAAGCACTCTGGCCAAATTCTCCTTGGACACCTAAGGAAATCAGTTGGAAATCATGGCCCAAAAGTTTTAGATTATGAGTGAGCTGAGCACCCATTCCTCCTACAACTTGGTGATCTTCAACAGTTACTAACTTGCGTCCTGAATCATCCACCCATTTTGCGATTTGCGCAAAATTGGAGTGATTTACAAAACTATGATTAATCACAGAAACTTCAATACCTTTTTCTTTTAATTTTGCTTGGGCCTCAAGACCCTTGCCTACTAAAGATCCTGACACGACGATGGCCGCATCTTTTCCGGATTCAAGTTTTTGGGCCAAGTGGAGTTTGTAATCTAAACCTTCTTTGATCTCTAAAGGAAAATTCTCTCGGCCTAAGAAGAATATATAAGACTCTCCATCTCGACCCGCTTCACGGTCTGTGGCGATTTTTTTCACTGCTTGATAAATATATTCTTCAGCTTCTTTGGCAGAAGCAAGATTTACGGTATTGAGGTGAGGAATACTCGCCAAAGCACTGAGGTAAGTCAGAGACTGATGACTTGCTCCGTCCGCTGCATCCTGAAAACCAGTGTGAGAGAAGACAGCAATCACTGGAGATTGGGACAATGAGGCCATGATCAACGGAAGATTTCCTTTCGTCACACCAAAGGCCGCAAATGTATCAACCACAGGAATAAATCCTGCCTTACTTAAACCCACAGCGGTAGAAATCATGTTGGATTCAGCAACTCCTACGTCTAAATAGTTTTGGGGAAATTCTGTATGGAAGCCCTTAAGTCCTGTTGATCCTTGAAGATCACTGGTCACAGAAAATACTGGGTAGCCGTCTTTAGCTGCACGAGTGAGACCTTTGGCCACTCCCACTTGAACTTTATCTTTGGCCCCCCCACTAGAGGCTTTCTTTTCTGGCTTCACAGTGAGCTCATTGGCCCAGGTGGTGAATTCATTTGGCATCTGAGCATCACCCCAGAGTTCTTTGAGGAAAGCGTGAATGCCTTCATCATGTGCTTTTAGCGGGAAACCATGTCCACCTGAAGAACTATCAGCGGTGGATTTTACTCCGTAACCTTTGATTGTTTTAAGCCACACGCAAACTGGTTTTGAAGGATCAGCTTCTGCTTGAGAAACTGCTGCTTCAATTGTTTGATAAACTTTTTCAAGATCATGACCATTTTCAACTTTGATCACGTGCCATCCTTGGATGGCAAGAGCTTCAAAAGAAGGATTCATAGAGAAAGAATCTTTATCAATTCGACCACCAAGCTTGGTGTTGTTATCAGAAAGAAGAAGTACAAAAGGATTAATTTTTCCTTTTGAGGCCAAACCAGGAATGGCACTAAAAGCTTCCTTGGCTTCCCCTTCCATCGCCGCTCCGTCAGATACAGAAACAACTGTGACACGTTTTTTTCCTGATAGTTTATCTGCGATAGCAAGCCCTTGGGCCTGTGGAAAAGCCGAACCAAGTGGACCGTTTGAGAGAAGCACACCTTGCGGATAAAGATGAGATTCACCATGACCTGTGAGATTTGAATTCATGGATCGAAAACCCTTCAAACTCTGAAGAGTTAAATCTCCATAACCCAAAACTGCGCGAAGAGCATAGATGCCGTTTTCAGCGTGCCCGATATCGTTAACAAAATTATATTTTTCAAACCAATCTTTCTCTTTAAACATCAGCGCGTGAAGAGCACTCCAAGCTTCCGTCATGGCCGAAGGCCCACCCCAGTGACAAGCTGCCCCGCCGTTAACCGCCCCTAGGTCCATCAAAGCAATCAAGGCCCGAGTTGCCCGAGGATCGGCCACTTTCAATGAATTTCCCTTAGAGTCTTTGATGGAGACCGAAAAGAGAGGTGCACTGGAAGGTGCTTGCATAAGTTTTGATTTAATATTCAAGGGTTTAAGTGACATGAAAGACCACCTTTAAGAGGGAAATATGAATGAAAAGAGTATGAAACTCGAGGGGGCTTAAGTCCACAGATTTCTTCGACTTTAGTCTTGCCAAGGTGCTTTAAAAGACTTAAGGTTTCACAGATTAAAAAACAAGGAATATATATTATGGCACGTCAATGCGATCTCACTGGTAAGCAACGTCAAGCTAACCACAAAGTTTCTCACTCAAACATCAAGACACGTGTTTTCAAACAACCGAATCTTAAAACTAAACGCGTTTTTGATCCAGAATCTGGTCAAACAATCCGTTTGAAACTTGCTACTTCAACAATTAAAACTCTAGATAAGATGGGTCTTTCGAAATTCCTTCGTAAGTACTACAAGTAACATCTTTATTTTCAATAAAAAGTTTAGCCCCGGAATCGGGGCTTTTTTTTTACTAAAATCTCAGTTTAGTAAATGACCTTCGCCTCTTTTATCACTAGGCCCCATCTTTCTTGAATAGCATCAGCTGAAAACTCTATTGTGACTGAATCTGTTTCAGCATATTCAGTTTCATAGTTGGCCCCTGTACCAGAGAGTTTCTCAACTGTTGCACCTTTTGCATCTCGAACGGTTATGAAATCATATCCAGATTCAACGTCATATTTTTCGATCACTATTTTGACATACTTCGCACCTGGGAAACTATAAGTGCGGGTTAGCTTTTCATTTTTCAAGTATGGATGATTTGTCTCAAAAATTTCTGGAAGGGTCTCTACTCTCCAAGCGTTTTCATTAGGAGTAGGTCGTGGAATGCGGG
>CAMDDI010000293.1 GCA_945890905.1 Bacteriovorax stolpii | reverse complement strand
ATTATTCTGGCCGGTTTTTTTAAAAGTAAAAAAGTGTCATCTATGGGGATTCTTCTCGTATTTCTTTTTTCTGGAAGCTCTTTTGCCGCCAACTGGGCCTACGTGACTTCTGAAACAAAACAACCTATTCGTCAAAAACTAGATACGGGAATCCGGGAATTCAGAGTAGGGGACCGTAAATGTAAAATTGATGAGGTAGTACCACGTGGAGACGATACTGAAACGAGGGCCCTTATTTGTGATTTAGAGAATGAACAAAAGGTTACCACCATCGCATCTTGCCAAACCCGAGGCGGGAAAATTATCAATCAAAATACAGGGGATCTTAGTTTTATCGCTGGAACTCATACCCTCTCAGTTATTCTTCTCTGCGAATAATAGTGTCAGAAAAAAGTATTTGTCTTAAAAGCTAAATGCAACTAACATGCATTTATGGAAATTACAGAACAGCTTCATGCTAAGGGCCTCAAATCAACACCACTGCGCTCAAGTTTGATGAAGATCTTTCAAGACCATCATTCTCCTCTTTCAGCTGAAGAACTTGAAAGTAAGCTTAAGGGTCTGGATTATGATCCTGCCTCATTGTTTCGCTGTCTTAAAAAATTTACTGAAGCCCAACTTATCAGAGTCGTGGATTTAGGTGAGGGGTTTCACCGTTTTGAATCTATTTGCCATGTTCATTCTCATCACCATCACGTGATGTGTAATAGTTGTAAAAAGATTGAAACTATTCCTTTCTGTATACCTAAAGAAATTGAAACTCATTTAAAAAAAACAGGTTATAGCCATCTGACTCATCGGATGGATTTCTTCGGACTTTGCGGGAGCTGCTCTTGAAAATATTTATTTTATCTCTTTTCGTATTATCATCTTCAACTTTTGCTGATGTAGAAGTTCTTGAAGCAGTGCGAGTTCAGGATCATCACTCTGGTACTGGGCTTATTGATTTTGTTCCCAGTTCCAAGACTCTCACAGAAAAAGATCTTAGAAAAAAAATGCAGCCTACTCTAGGTGATACACTTCAGAATGAAGCAGGAGTAACTAGTACAACTTTTGGACCTAATGCCAGTCGTCCTGTTTTGCGCGGGCTTGACGGTGCTAGAATTCGGGTATTGCAAAATAGTCTTCAAATTCTTGATGCCTCAACTCAGAGTGTGGATCACGCTATTCCTATAGATCCCCTGATTGTGGATCAGATTGAAATTGTCCGCGGGCCCATGGGAATTCTTTATGGTGCTTCGGCGGTGGGAGGAGTGGTAAATATTCTGACTAACCGGATTCACTCTAAATTTGAAGAAGGAAAAGTCATTGAGGTTCAATCTCAGGCCGATACTGTGAATAATGGTCTTAGCAACTCTGTACGCATGGATTATGGAAAAAAACTTTGGATGCTACACTTAGATGGATCCACTAGAAATCTAGGTGAACAAAGAATTCCCCACAACGCACTTACTCCGAATGAGAAACGAAAAAAACCCGATCTCCCAGAAGAAAAAGATAAGCTCAAAAATTCTTCCAGCCAGCAAAATACCATAGGTGTGGGGGCCACAAGATTTTTTGACCGAGGACATCTGGGACTGGCCTTCAATCATTTTAATACCGACTACGGAACCGTGGTGGAAAAAAATGTTGAAATCGGTATGAGACAGAACCGTTATGAGATGAGTGGTGAGTATCGGCCAGAAAATCTGCCCGTGAAAAAACTCAGGCTCCGTTCGGCCCAGACCGATTATCTTCACCGGGAATTTGAAGATGGTCTGACCGGAACCATTTTCAAAAATGCAGGTAATGAAACGCGCCTTGAAGCCTTAAATGAGAAGGGTGCTATTCAAGGAGCATCAGGACTCCAGACTGATCTCTCAGAATTTAGCTCTGAAGGGGATGAAGCTTTCCTGCCTTCAGTGAAAAATAAAATTGTGAGTCTTTTTACTTTCCAGGAATACACTTTTGGCAAAAATGCCCTCAGTGCGGGTGCTCGTCTGGAAAATACTCAGATCGATAGCAAGGATGATGATTTTGGATTTTTTAATCAGAATGCCTCGGCCGGTTATGTCTATAAACTTGATACGCAAAATACCTACAATATAAGTTACTCCTATACTGAGAGGGCCCCTACTTTCCAAGAACTCCTTTCAGAAGGACCGCATCTTGCCACTAATAATTATGAACGAGGAAATCGTCATTTACTTAAAGAAAAGGCCCATGCTCTAGAGCTGGGATACAAGTATCTCACCACAACTTCTCATCTCAACTTTGCTGTGTATGGACAGAAGTTTGAAGACTATATCTCTCTGAATAATACTAAAGTTTTAGACGACAGTGGCGAGCTCGAAATTTATAACTACCGTCAAACCAGTGCACTTATTACCGGTCTTGATTTAGATGCTAAAAAGCAAATTTCAAAAGGTGAGAGAGGTACTCTCAGTGCCATTTCAAAGTTTGACTATATCGTGGGCCGGGATACGACTCATCATGAGTATCTTCCAAGGATCTCTCCCCCAAGACTCACCTTGGGGCTTGAGCATTTAAAGGGTCATTGGGAGAGTGATGTGGATGTTCAGTATGTGTCAGATCAAACCCGAGTTGCGGAAAATGAGCGCAGAACTGATGGCTACTTTCTCACTAACATCGGCACTCAGTATTCAATCATGAGAGCAACTTCTCAAATTGATCTCTTTCTACGAGTGAGAAATATTTTTGATGTAGAGGCCCGCAATCATGTCTCTTTCCTCAAAGAAATTGCTCCACTTCCAGGCAGAAACATCATGGCAGGCCTTCACTGGCTGCTCTAGTTTAAATTGGTCAAATCTAAATTAATGAAGTTCCTTGTCCTCAAGAGATTTTGAAGTAAAGCCCAGAGGGTCACTGGCGGGAAAGCTCTCTTTTAGTGCTTTATCAATTTTACGCTCTTCTGCATCTATAACGGCTTGCGGAGTTGTAAGTCTTGAAAAAAAACAACGGATGTCATTTTTATAAGTTTGAACTTTATTTTTGATGGCATTCTCATTAAACATCATAAATCCCTTTTTTGTTACAAAGTAGTAACATACCCTTCGGTATTTGGTCGTGTGTGTCCCATATGATGGTTTTTAAATTCTTCAATCATGGCCTGATTAAAAGCGGGAATGTCATGGGGCCGGCGACTAGTGACTAAACAGTGATCCACAACTACTTCTTGGTCGACCCATTTCGCTCCTGCATTTTCCAAATCTGTTCTCAGAGACGGCCAAGAGGTCATGGTTCTCCCTTTCACCATTCCGGTCTCAATCAAGGTTTGAGAACCGTGGCAAATGGCAGCAATAGGTTTGTGCTTATTCACAAAT
>CAMDDI010000292.1 GCA_945890905.1 Bacteriovorax stolpii | reverse complement strand
TGAGAAAGCGGAATGATATCCCCTACCTGGAGACCGATAAGATCCCCAATGGTCATTTCTGTTTCACCGAGTTTAACAATCGCTGTGGCATGAGCATGTTGAACGTGCTCTTGCATCGAACGAGTCCATAGAGTATCAACTACATCATTGTCAGCTTGGAACGAAGAAGAGAGTTTTTGCTTAATCGGCTCAATAGTTGAATAAGGAATAACCACCATTATGGTTCCCGAAGCAGATTCAAACTCAACTTCAAAAGTGGTGGTGATAATTACATCCGACGGAGGAACCACACCTACGAACTGAGGGTTAATTTCAGTACGGGTGTATTGAGCATCAATTCTGTGAACCGGTGCCCATGCTTCTTCAAGATCGTTAATGGCCATATCCATCACGCGTCTCATGAACGAGAGCTCGATAGAGGTAAATTCTTTTCCTTCAATCTTTGTGAACGGACGATCAGTTCCACCAAAGTATGAATCGATGATGGCGTAAGCTAGTTTTGATTCGAATACGATCAGAGCTGGACCACGAAGTTCATTAAAGCGCATGATACACATGCACGAAGGAATCGGTAGTGTGTTCACGAATTCACCGAACTTCAAGAGATCGGTAGAGATCATCGAGATGGTGGAAATTTTTCTTAGTGAGTTAGAAAGAGAAACACGGAACTGACGAATGAATCGCTCGTAAATAATCTCGAGGATGGGCATTCGACCACGGATAACTCGATCTTGGTTGGTAAGATCATAGGTCTGGATATTAGCGTCGCTTTCTTCGACGTCGCTAAAATCATCGCCTCCACCACCAGCACCAGCACCTGCTGGATCAGAATCGTCGTTAACGGCGTTAAGTAGTGCGTCTACTTCGTCTTGGCTCAGAACTTGGGCCATTCTCCCCTCCTGGGACTCTTAAACGATTGGCATCCTGCCGACCGTTAATTGATTTGGAAGCTAATGTAGTAAATATCTTCCACTCTTCCATCAACCAAAAATGAATTGATAGAAGCTTTAATCTCTTCTTTTAAAAAACTCTTCCCTTCTTTTTTAAGAAGGTCATCAGCTCTCTTAGTATTCAAGATACTGATAATGGTGTCTCTGATCTGCGGCTTACGAGCTTCAAACTCAGGAGCCTTTGCATCTTCAGACATTTTTAAAACAGCATCTAAACGAACATAACGACGTGGGCCTTCACCCTGGGCCAAGTTCACAGTGAAGCTATCTAGAGGAAGAAGATTTTCTTTCTTCACCACTTCAACAGTTTTTTGTTCGGCAGTAGCTTCGTCTGAGGCGGGATCTTTTTGTTCTTTCAAGAGTTGAGTCAGATCTGGGCGTTTTGCTTCCATATCCATGAATTTCCACTGGAAGAATGCAATTGTCCCCATGGCCGCAATATTCACCACCATGAGAATAGTGAGAAGCGGATTTTTTCCACCTGAAGCTGCCGGAGCTGCGGCAGCGGGTGCTGTTTTATTTTCATCAGCCATTTGTACCTTTTAACCAAAATTCCCGTTCCTTGGGATTCTGTCAAAATTATAACTTCCATTGGGATCAGAATCAAGGATTGATGGTTTAGTAGGGAACAATTTGCCGAAAAGGCCCAAAGTGATGTCACTCTCATGACATTGATCGATTTTGTTTGAAAAGACTATTCTAGTCGGTGTCACAACAGCTCCAACGTCGCTCTAAAAAGGAAAACCCCGGACAAAGCCGGGGTTTTCATTTTGATCAATTTAAAATGAAACTAGATCGAGATTTTTCCGCGTTTTTTAAGTTCTTCGATTAAACCATCGAAGTGAGTTGCAGGATAAGCACCTTTAACTGGGATACCGTTAAGTAAAAATCCTGGAGTACCTTGGAAACCAAACTTAGCAGCTTCGGCCATATCTGCATCAATGCGTGCCTTCACAGCGTCTGATTTAATATCAGCAGCAAGTTTGGTCATATCAACTTTAAGTTCTTTCGCAAGGGCCTTTAAGAAGCCTTCACCATTCTGAAGTTTACGCTGATCTTGGTAAATTTTATCGTGAAACTGCCAAGCTTTATCAGGAGACTGAAGACGAATGGCTTCATAGTACTGAGCAGCTGGCATCGCTTGTGGGTGGAAGCTAAGTGGCAAATGCTTATAAGCAAAACGGATTTTTCCGTCATACTTTTTCATAAGTTCCATTACAGTACTGAATCCACGTGAACAGAAAGGACATTCAAAATCTGAGTACTCAATTAATGTGATCGGTGCATCTTTAGCTCCACGCCAGCTTTCGTCAGAACGAATTTCAGCAGTAAGTGGTTTTTCAAAACTTTCTTCGAGAGCTTTCTTCTCTTCAACTTCGCGACGTTTTCCTTCGCCTTCTTGAGCAGCTTTAACAGCTGCATTTAAAGCGTCGATAAATTTATTCGGGTTGGCCTCTATTGCTTCCGTGATAATATCAGGATTCTCTTTGAGCAATTTTTTAAGTTCGTCTTTTGAAGTACATGCTGTAGCCACTATGAGTGCTGCAGCTAGAACGATCATTCTTTTCATGGGTTTCCTTTTAGCCGTTGGTGAACAGATTAATTTTTATTTCACTATGGTAATGTGAGCTGGGATTGATTTCAACCTTTAGGATTGTCTTTCTTGTCTTTATCTAAAGTATTCTGGATATAATCCAAATATTTGTTGAGCTTTCTAGTGTAGTCACGCACGTAGGCATAACCCACCAGATGTACTCGACTAAACCGGTTGCCTTTCATGAACGCCCGCATGGTAGAAAAAATTCCAAATGCCGCACCTGAGACTTTGTTATAAAGGTGAAATCCTAAAATGGTGTAGAAAACTGAAATTAATATGATCGTGAGATCAACCAAATCATCTAGCAAGAACATCTGATCACCAAAATACTTATTCACAGCTTTGGCATCATGGAGTGTCTCCGTCGCGAGCTGAATCATACTTTGATAAATGGTTCCGGTATTTTCAATAATAAAGAGAGCACTACAAATAGAAATGATGACTAACAGCATTCCGAAATGAAGCATGAAAACTTTATCGAACACGGGACTATGGATACGAGAATACTGAGGAGGAATACTACGAGAGGTTACTTCACCGTTCTTTCTAGCATCTCGTAAAAATTCAAAAAAGAATTCTGAAAAATTAGTTAAAAGACGGTAGTTACTAAAGTCATCGATTTTATAAATGGCGTTGGGATTTTCTATGACTCTTTCGCAATACTCTCCCATTATTTTAAAAGGACGAAGAATAATCCATCCTACATACACACCAAGGAAAAAGAGGATAATATGGAAAGCAAAAAGCACAGGTAGATTTTCTAAGGCTTCACTCAA
>CAMDDI010000291.1 GCA_945890905.1 Bacteriovorax stolpii | reverse complement strand
TGCGATGATTCTTTTAAAACTCACTTTCGGAGTTTTCATTGGAAGCAAAATTGCGAGCTGGTTTCATTTTCTCTTGAAGATTCTCACAAGTAGCTGTGATTAAAGTAAAATCAGATTTAACAGGAGTAGAAGATCCTACTGGATAGAATGTTTTTTCATCGAGAGCTTTTAAAAGTTTTTGTTGCATCGATAGAGGCATCGTCGCCACCTCATCTAAGAAAAGCGTGCCCCCTTGAGCAAGCTTTAATTTTCCGTCTTTTCTTTCAGTTGCACCTGTAAACGCACCTTTTTCGTGACCAAATAATTCTGATTCAAGTAAGTTTTCTGAAATTTCCGAACAGTTTAAATGCACAAGTTGAGTACCTGAATGGGTCATCTCATGAATGAGTTTTCCTAAAAGGCTTTTTCCAGTTCCAGTTGGGCCTGAAATAAAGAGAGTTTGGTTTTTCCAGTTAATGTCACACAACTTGCGAAGATCATTTACAAGTTCTTCATCCTGAGTAATAAAATCTTCACTTAAAAAGCGCTCAAATCGCGCGTTTTTGGCCTGAAGAAATTTATGGATATATACTGGAAGCTGTTCTTTGAGTTTGAGTTTTGAAAGGTAGTGTTTTGCACCCAAGGTATATGATTTTTCAATAACTTCTTCACTTTCATAGGAACTTACAACTATGCAGTGAGAACCCTTCCTCACAATGCTTGAAATAAGATCAACTCCGGAACCGGCCCCCAGCTCAATATCAGTTAAAACGATGTCGTAGAAAGCACTGGCAAGCTTAATTTTAGCACTTTCAACATCGATGGCTTCTTCTACAACACCAAACGGATGGAGAATTTCTCGTAAATTTAAACGAGAATATTTGTCGTCTTCAATAATAAGGATGCTGAGACTCTGTTTCATGGAGACCTTGTAACGCTTAATTATTCCGATTTCAAATACTGGATTCGGAATCCGAATATTTTACAGACTCAGCTCTTGAAGACTCCTGACCTCCGGTTTACTATCTATCTGAACTTACTCAAAGAGATAGAATGCGAATCATTTTAAGTCCATCAACACAAGAAGCAGCCGATACTGTGGCCATGATGGTGCTGGATAAAATTGAGTCCCACCCTCAATCTGTGCTGGGTCTAGCTACTGGTCGAACCATGGAGCCGGTTTATAAGTCTATGGTGGATACGATGACCAAAAAACCGATGCATTTAGAAAAATGCTTTTTCTTTATGTTGGATGAATATCTCGGCCTTCCTGAAAATCACGCTTCAAGCTTTAAAAGTTATATTGAATTCCATTTAGTGAAACCATTAAATCTTCATCATGATCAGTTTGCTTTCCCTCCAGTTCATACAAGTAATCTTGAGTTAGCTGCGGAAAATTATGAGCGCTGTCTTAGAGAAGCTGGGGGAGTTGATCTTCAGCTTTTGGGAATAGGAACAAATGGACATATTGGTTTTAACGAGCCTGGATCTCTAGGAGATTCCCGTACTCGCCGTATTCTCCTGACTGAAGAAACAAGGCTTGCCAATAAAACCCAGTTCAAAGAAGGGGAGATGCCAAGAGAGGCTCTTTCTATGGGAATTGGAAGTATCCTGGATGCCAAATCTTTAATTATGCTCGCCTCCGGCAGATCAAAAGCCGATGCCATTAAGTATTTAATGAACCATCATGATGATCCAAAATGTCCTGCGACTTATCTTAAATCTCATCCCCACTTCACACTGGTGCTAGATCCAGATGCAGCTTCGAAAATAAATTTAAACATTTAATTATTTTTTTAATGAAAGCAGGATTTCACCAAGGTCAGCCATGTTGCTCAGACTAGAAGTTGGAAGTTTTACCGAATGAAATTTTCCCGCATGAAATTGTTGAAGTTGATAGATCACACCATACGGCATCAAGGGACTTGATTCGCCTTTACCATTGATGACTTCAGCACCACGACGAACATTATCCATCATCCAAGCTGGTAATCTTAAGTGATATGGATTTCTTGAAACTTCTCCAGCATGGAGTGCGAGTGCTTTCATTTGTAGTTCAAGAATTTGTTGTGGAACTTCGATTAAAACATTGGGCTTACTCATTTGTCCCCAGAACTCGCTCCAAGCAACAATGGTAGTAGTTTTTTTGAGAGTAAGGAGGACTTTTTTCAAAAGTTCGCCGGTTTTAATATGTGTCGGATGATGGTCTTTAAGGTGAGGAGCAATGATTAAGTCAGGTTGATATTTTTGAATCAAAGATTTTAATTCTTTTGCTTTTTTATTCCAATTCTCTTCGAGTACAACCAATTCCATTTCTAGTAATTCACAAGCGCTCATCAATTCTTTAAGCCGAGCTTTTTGTCTTTCAACTTTTGATCCGAGTGTGACAGCAACGTTAATTATGTGAGCGTTGTTTTCATGAGAGAGTCTTAGTGCAAGACTACCTGTAATGCATTCATCATCTGGATGTGCAGAGAGAATCATGACAGTGAAAGGAAGAGATTCTTTTATGATTAATTCTGATGGTGAGAAGAGAGATGACAATGAGGAAAGGAGTGGGGTGAATTCCATTTCACCAAATCCTTTAATTAGATTCTTGTTAACGTCGTTAAGACGTAACAAAATGCAATTAAGATCAAAACTGATCGTATCATGGGTCCCTCGGGTGTGTGGTCTATCACCACCTTATCAATTCTTTCTAAAGAAAGTCTAGGGAGGCCCAGGTGCATTTTTTGTGAAATTAGAATTCAGTTAGTTACGTTTGTAATCGTCTTGAAGTCGCACAATGTCATCCTCACCGAGGTATGTTCCCACCTGCGCTTCAATCAAAATGAGATCATTTTTTTGTTGATTCTCTAAACGGTGCTTGGCCTCTTTAGGAATATAACAAGACTCATTTTGCTTGAGATCAAAAACTCTATCATTTATGGTCACAGTGGCAATTCCACTCACTACAATCCAGTGTTCAGAGCGGTGGTGGTGATATTGAAGAGAAAGTTTGGCTCCAGATTTTACTGTGATCTGCTTCACTTTGTATTCACTACTATCTTCTAAAATTGTATATGTTCCCCAAGGCCTGTGGGCCGTGGTGTGAACATTGGTCATTTCAGGATTGATCTTTTTTACTTCCCCAACGAGCTCTTTAACTTTTTGCGTAGACCCTTTTTTTGCCACCACTAAGGCGTCGGTAGTATCTACGATCATCAAGTCAGAAACATCAATGGTAGAGATAAGTCTTTTTCCACCAATAACAAGATTATTTTTAGAACCAATATGGATAACGTTTTGAGCAATGGTGTTCCCTGCACTATCTTTAGGAAGTGCTTCGTAGAGTGAATCAAAAGATCCTAAATCGCTCCAGCCAAT
>CAMDDI010000290.1 GCA_945890905.1 Bacteriovorax stolpii | reverse complement strand
CGGGCCCCTAGTTCCATAACTTGAGAGCGGTATTTCGACAAATCATCCGAGGCGCGTGGAGAAACTGCCGAACGGGCAGCCACTGAGACCATAAGGATGAGAATGGCGGTTTTGATCATAGAGTTGGTTTCCACTTCCATTCTTGCATTGAGAACGTCCAGAAAACCGAAAAGATCATAAGTAAT
Organism: Bacteriovorax stolpii; assembly: GCA_945890905.1. Lineage (GTDB taxonomy): Bacteria > Bdellovibrionota > Bacteriovoracia > Bacteriovoracales > Bacteriovoracaceae > Peredibacter. Next base: position 3,174 of record CAMDDI010000290.1, on the reverse strand, counting down.
ATGACCACATCAAAAAACTTCAAAGTTCCATGCCAGATTCCAAGAGAGATGAAAGTTACCATAACAATTGAGAGTCCTGTAGCAATGGTCTTGGCCGCAACTAATTTTTTCCGCTGAAACTTCTCAATGAGGTATGAGCGCGAACGGAAAACATCATAACAAAGCCAAAAACTGATAATCCAAAAGAGTGACAGTAATCCCACTACACCCCAGTCACCAGCGCGACCAAGAAATCCGTAGAAAGGATGAGACTTCATCACACCAGTGAGTTCAGGATACTTAATTTCAGTGGCAGTGATATGTTCAGCTCCACCGATCTTCACCATTTGCTCACGGATAAACTGGAAACTCTCCGGAGATAAAGAAGGGTTCAGCACAATCCGCACAGATTTAAAATCCATGAGGTTAGCATCAATTTTATAATCAGAACCAAGCTGTCCCATAAGAGACTGCAATTTACCTTTGCTGCGATCAGATCCCGAATCAGATACTGACAAGACTCCAGGTAAATGGTTCATGATGGCAGCAATCTTATCTGCATTCACAGATCCGTCCATCACAGCTACAAAATATGGATTCACCATTTTTTCGGGAGAGATTTTTGAAAGAGTTGTGGCAATCCAAGGTCTGTGAGTAAGACTAAAAGCGAGTAAGCACGAAAATAAAAAAAACGAAAAGCCGCGGATGAAAGACTCACCCAAAGATTTAAAAAATTCTGTTAAATAAAACATGCATGCCCCGAATAGACCAAGCGTCCTGCATCTAAATGAGCAATCTTGCCTGGAAATTGCTTAATCAGTTCTTTATTATGTGTGGCCCAAATAAGTGTAAGACCTTTCTTATGATTGAAGTGATTGAGAACTTCAAAGAGTCTGTAGCTATTTTCTTTATCTAAAGAACTCGTGGGCTCATCAGCTAAAAGTGCAGTGGGGCGCGAGAGGAGAGCGCGGATCATGGCAACTTTCTGACGAAGACCACCATTTGAATCTTCAATCTTGCGGTTCATATGATCATGCACATGAAGGAGTCGGCAGAGATCTTCCATCTCACGATAAAAATCATTTTTTGAATCATAGATTGAACTGTCGTAGGCCATCCACATATTATCTTCGCAAGTTTTTTTCTGCAGTAATCGCAGATCTTGGAAAACAGTCGAAACAAAATGTTTTGAATTTCTTTCTTGAGGAAGAATCGCTTTCCCTGAAGTGGGTTCAAGATGGCCACCAAGTACACTTAGAAGTGATGTCTTTCCGGCACCAGAAGGTCCAGTCAGGAACAAAATTTCACCGGGGTAAATAGTCAGTTGAATGTTTTTGAGAGCTTTGGTCGCACCAAATTCCACCGAGAGATTATCTAAGTGAAATAAGTAATTCTGATGATTTGAAGAGTTCGTCTGCGGTAGACTGCGACCGGTTAACATCCGTGAAACCTGCCTTATCTTTAAGTTCCCTCATGGAACTCAATATAACGTTATGCAAACATTGTACCGAGGGTTCCACAATAAAGTAAAGATTATGAGTAAGGGAAATGGCCGACAAAACTAGCCAGTTATTATCCCTTCAGCCTTTAATAATTCATAGGCTGAATCAGAACAATAAACATTCGGAACAAAGTTAAATTTGGTCTGCAAATCGCTGATGATTGAGTTCTCCACATCACCTAAAAGCTTCACGTCTCCATTATCCATTAGTATTTTGGCGGGATCTCTCTCGAGGAGAAGATTTTCATTAGATTTTGATTTCACTAGTTTTTTGCGGGATTTCACAAAAATAATATTCTTCTTCGGAAGATCTTCCACGATCCAGTCCTTATCAGTACCCTTCTTCTTCAAGATGTCTTTGATCTCTTTGATCTTATCTTCGGCCTTCTTCAAAATCTGCGCGAGCACGTGATCTTCATCTTGGCTTAGAATTCTCTGTTTAAATTCTTCGCACTTCACGGTCTTTGGAACTTTCTCAAAGAGCAAAGAAAATGCGAGATCTTTAATCCGAGGATTTTTATCGAAAGATCCGTTTGAATAATAATGATGAACCTGCTGCATGAAGTACTGATCATTGAAGGTATAAAACTTCACCGGGTCATTAGCGATCATGTCCATAAGTTGCGAGTAGGTATAAATTTTTCCCTTCTCGAGCATGTAGAAACAAAGTTCTTCGGCGATGGCGTCAAAGCGCGCCCCGCGGGCCGAACGAATCACTTGAGAATACCAAGCGAAACGGGCCATCAAAAAATCTTCTACAGCGTGAAGTGCATTGTGATTAATCGCCACCACTTCATGCCCATTCACAATTCCCACTCTAAAGTGGTGAAGCAAATAATCACGGTCATAAGTGCCGTATTTAATTCCTGAATAATGGGCATCCCGCAAAAGATAGTCCATGCGGTCACAGTCAATTTCAGAATGAAGAATTTGGTTGGCCAGATGATTGGGATCAATCCCCTTAACCAAGTTTGAAATCTTCTGAGGATCAAGACCATACTGTTTTAAAATAAAAGTAATTCCACCTGCGTAATCGGTGTTTTTAATAATGTATGAGCCTAAGTGCTCGTGATCATCTGGGTGACCCTTGCCATTTTTCTCGTGTGTGGTTTCACCATAACGGATGTAGGCCATCTCGGTAGTGTGAGAGAACATGAAAGTTCCCAAATCATGAAGAAGTGCCGCGAGACGGATACTTTGATGAAAAGCTTTACCGGGAGATTGAATTTCATCATCGAACAGATCATTCTCCGGAACGGCTTTGCCTAATCGCTGCAAAATTTTATGGGCATTAAACATCACTCCAATAGAGTGACCATAGCGAGAATGTTCTGCTCCAGGAAAAGTATAAAAGGTAAAACCTAATTGCTTAATCCAGCGCAATCGCTGATAAAAAGGAGTGTGGATGATTTCCCATTCTAATTTTGTGAGGTGGATGAATCCGTAGAGAGGATCAAAAACGATTTTGCTTTTCGCGAGGACTTCCATGTTTCAACTCTGAAGAAAAAAAAGGGGTCCGTTCTTGGACCCCTTCAGATAATAAACTAAATGTTGGTTACTGAAGAGTTGCTTTGTTTCTCTTCCCTTTACGGGCCTTAGCAACTTTGCTGATAGCGTATTCCATCAACATGAAAGCTTCGCGACGAAGGCCATTGTCATGGATGTAACGGTAAAAGTTTTCGATATCGCCGTTT
>CAMDDI010000289.1 GCA_945890905.1 Bacteriovorax stolpii | reverse complement strand
GGATAAAAACCTTCACCTTTTAAGACTAGTTCTTTTTTAGTTTCTGAAAAGGTGTTTGCGACATTTGTTGGAAGGAATATGGGATCATCTGATTTGGTGTAGTTGAGAAATACGATGTCTTTAGGAAGGAAAGTGTACGAGAAGGGGTTATTGTTAATGTCATTTGTTAGAATGTGCCATTTCGACGTAATTGTTTGTCTTTGACCAGATCCATCGTCTACGCGATATTCTCCAACTGGAAAGTCTCTATATTTAATAAATCGATTGTTATCGATCTCAAATTCATTCTTTAGTGATGTTTTAAATAATTGAATCAGTGAAGAGGGGTGTCCGGAAGTTCCAACGTAGAATACCTTGTAGTCCTTGGGGGCATTGATAACCACGGGAATAGTATTTTTTCGTACCTCTTGCATCAAATCAGAATAATTAAGCTTGAGGTCCGGTATATAGAAATCTTTAATTTTCACATAAAGGAATTTGCCCGATTTGAGAACGGAATTATCCATGATCCTTGTATTCCTGGTCTGAATATTTGTTATGTCTAGCAGATGGTCTTTATTAAACTCAAATGAGCCTACATTTTTAAATGAATCGATGAACTCAATTTTCTTTGACTGATAATCATAAAAGAAAACATCAAATATGATATCTCGATAATTTTTAAATCTCTCTGATTTAAGATTGATTCTGTTTCTGATTTCAAATTCAACCGAATCCAGGAAATACCCTTGGTTTTCGAGATCTGAACTCTGGGCCCTAAAATTATGTGCGACCCCATCTGTGATGACTGGAGCAGTATAAAAATCCAGCTGATTGCTTGAAATATTTAGGCTTATAAAGTCATCATTCAATGATCTTATCGCCGCTTCGTTTTCGGCCAGAGAGCGCACAAGCCCCATACCTTTTTTGACAACTGCATTTTCATCGTCAGATTTAACCATCATCTCCGTTTCTTTAAATAGATTGAGGGGTCTGTTATAAAATTTAGTTTTTATTTTAATCTCTTCTAGCATCTCTCCCTCAAAGACTGGAATATCTGCAAGGTATGGATTTGAATCGACCGCATCACTTAACCCATCACCGTCAGAATCTAAAAGTGATTTATCAATTGAGGTCTTGCTGTCTTTATCTTGCGGCTTGAATGAGCAGCCGTAGATCTGAAGAAATAAGATTAATGCAATAAATTTCATAATTCCTCGTCTTGTGTAAATGATTCTTTAAATTATAGTTTCGGTAAAAACCAACAAAATGGTCTCGCACCTAGCTCATTTCCATTTGAGGGATGACAAGCACCAGTTAGTTCTTCTTTTCTACTAAATGAAACTTTGGGATCTGCATTGCAAAGAGCACCTTGATACATAGTTTGCAATCTGCAAGAGTTTTCAGGATGTTCATAATCCATTTTATCAATTACTGAATCATCTCTATCATTTAAATCTCCATATCCAGTAGCCCATATTGGACCAAGAGTCTTCACACCTGCCTCACTGGCCATTGCTAGTCTCACACACAAATTTTGATCCTTTTCTAAAATAAACTGTTTAGTGCAATCGTTTTTAACAAATTGAGGTACAAATTCTGACGAGGCGACTAAGGCGTTTTGTACATCATCATTAGCGAAAAGAATCTTCATGCATTTTGAAGTTGCATAGTAATCAGATTGTCCTTCGCTCGAAGCTCCCCACTCATGCTTGGGAATAATGGGATAACCGCCAAGGTGGTGACCAATTTCATGGCAAAGTGTTACGTATAATGTTTCTTTTGTATAAAAACTTAGTCGTGCATGGCCGCCACTTACGTAAATCTTTCTTCTCTTCTTGTTAGCCTTTTTTGCAGTCGCAAAGGCCTTTAGGGACTTATCCTTCCAATTAGACTCCAAAAGAAGCTGAAACCCAGCTTTTTTAAATATAGGAGTATAGACTTTTTTTACATGATTAAAGACTGAGGCGTAATCTTTGGCTGTCACCGTACTTTTGAAACCAAATTCATCTGTTGGATCAAAGAAATTCATTGAAGAATTTTTTAATGTTGATTTCGTTTCGTCTTCAATAGGACAGGCATTTGATAAGTTCGAAAAAAGTAGGACTCCCGCTAACACGATTGTTTTCATAAATTTCCTCTTTGATTTCTAACCCTGGTCATTGCCGAAGCTAGAAGTGATTCATTGTATTGGTATTGGCTTATACAAGATGGATGCCAGTGTGCAGGATTCTTAAGAGATGAAGATTCGAGGGGATGCGTCTTTCTTAAAAGGACCTTGTTTCAATTTCTAAAAAGCCGTTTTAAAAAATGAAACAACCAAAAATGTGAAGTGCCCGTCTTGATAACGGGCACTTTGATAAATTCTATGGTTTTACTAATTGGGCTACGATGTCTTCTTCACTCACTCCACACTCGACCCTCGCCCGATTTGCCTCAACGGCGATTGCTTTTAATGAGTTTTTTCCTCTCATTTTTAGGCAGCCACCCGTTACAGGCGATTTAGAGGTCTCTTTTGGCGATTCCCCACCGCCGCCACCACCCTTACCGCAAGAAGAGACAAGGATTAAGGTAAGCAGAACCATTAAGGCGTAACTTTTTTTCATAAAATCTCCATAACCTTTGAATCGATATTTAGATTAAAATACCGAGTTCGAATAAATTTTGTATCTGAGAACTTCACCTGAAGAATGATGCTAAAAGTCTTCTGTAACTGACAGGCCTCTAACGAGCTTGCAGTCCCTAGATATTTGATCTCAAGAGATTTTCCCCGATTTAAGACTGAAACGTTTGATCTTAAATCTTCTCTTGCCTGTCCCATAAGATATATACTGTCGATCCTTTGACTTAAAATTTTGAGATCATCTTTATAGAAATGCCCTAGAATTGTTTTGAAATCTTTTTCACCCAAGTTCCAAACGGTCTCATAATTCCATTTACTGTCAGTCCATTCAGGTCTTGAGAGCGAGATAGCTCGTTTCGCGTTTTCCGTAATTCGTTCTGATAGTGATGTAACCTGTGGAGCATTCTCTTCAGGATGTGCTGCCTCAAGAAGATCAAAGATCCTCAGAGTATCTCTTTTGATCTCTTGAATTAATTCCAACATATCCCCATCTTTTTCCATATCCGAGCAATCTTTTAAAAGCTCAGTCTGCTCGGACTCAGATAGGTTGAAGAGACGAGAGGTCTCTGATTTACGTCTTATGCAACTAGTAAAAGAGATCATAGTGATTAAAATCAGAACGACCTGATTTATTCCTTTGGGTTTCATAGAGTATCTCTTTCGATTTCATCAAGCTTACGCTCGAGAAGAATTTGATTGAGAACTCGGTTAACCCTTATGTATTGAACCATGAGTTTTGAAGAATTAACGTCAAGCTTATTTGAATTT
>CAMDDI010000288.1 GCA_945890905.1 Bacteriovorax stolpii | reverse complement strand
CGGACAAGTCGAGCACATCGATCATACTCTTCATCAACTTGAAGAGAAGGCCAAAAAAAGACCTGTGAAAGTGGCAGTAAGAGGGAAATTCACGAAAAGAATTATCTCTGATCGTCATCCATGGCTTGATTTGCAATATGAAGGGAAGCTTGAAGAACTTTTCTCGATCTACTCTGCCTATATTGCTTGAACGCAGTGCCAGTCTTCAGTACCCAATGGTTTAAACTTAGAACTTGAAAAAAAGATGCATTTCTTTTTGAGAGCATGATTGATGGCAAAGTAAGGGATACTTCTTTTGAACGCTTTGGCCTTATCATCCCATTCCGCAAGCTTTAAAAAATCAGCTTCGTCTTTGAAGTATTTTCTCCACGGAAGTTTATTAAAGGTCACGTCTTGATCCAGCCTAAGACCTTTTAAATCATATTTCATCCACAATGGAAATTCGCGATCTTGGTAAACAAACTCGATGTCGGAAATTTTAACTTTACCCATGTCCATGTCACTGCGCTCAGATTTAGTTTTAAAAATAAAGCCATCTGGAACTTGCTGGGCCTTCAATGTCACAAGATTTGTTTCAATCACATCTAATGGTTTCAGAGTTTTAAAATCAAAGAGCTGAATCACCAGCTTGGACCCGTACGGGCGGTTCATTCTGAGAAAAAGGATGGCAAATTTTTCATTTTTAAGAGGAAAACCTAGGCCCTTACTGCAGTAAGGTCCTTTACCTTTAAAGAAGCGGTAGAGACCCGATTGAAACTTATTGATGGGAAGAACGAACGCTTCTTCGTCCTCTTCTCCGATTCGGTAAAAAGCATATTCACCAAGACCATACTCTTTGGTTTCAATAGTTTTATTTTGACCACGGATAAGAACTTCCACCCGCTTTTTATTCAAGTGGCAAAAACAATTATCTCGTCCCCAAGTTTTTTCTAAAAGATTGGTGGATTCCACATCAGCGTAGGCAAAACTCAACAGGAAGAGAAAAAGGTAATTCATCAGAAAAGCTTAACGTGCTTCTTTTAAAATAAAAAGCATTAAGTTGTTCGCAGCCAACTGAGGATATTAATTCAGTAAAAGACTGATTTTATGCGGGGATGTATTTAGGCCATCATCTTATGTCTTGAGTATGGATAGATTCTTGCGACAAACTGCTTCTCTTTGGCATCCAGATCAAATTGAGTCTTAAATTTTCTGGTTCCAAAAATCTCTTCAAAGTTTAGAATTCTATTGGCCACTCCCACATACATCGCGGGCGACCAGTCATGTGCATGGGGATCGTATTTGTTTTTCTTCACAAACTTTGGATTCATAAAATTGCGGTAAATTTTCATGAGCTGAATCTTTTCAATCAAGGCAGCTTCATGTTTTTGAAATGAGATTGTCTCCCGCTGTTGGGAAGAGAAAAAATGCCGGTATAAGTTGTGAAGTCGATTTATCGGAAATAATGGATTGCTTGCATCTCGCCGTACCTTTGAACTTATAGCTTCGTGATCCATACGAAAATCGAAACTGCGTATCGCTCTGGAATATGACTTATGTTCATCGGTATATAGTGTTCGTCCAGCTCCTCGTAAATCGAGATCTCTCAAGATATAAAGAGTCTCTTCATAGACCGAATCCCGGGGATAAAATCCATGTTTTTGAATTAAGTTCTGGTTCTGAATCTTCTGATCCAGAGTCATTCGACCTTTGCGATTGAGAGGCGAAAAAGTATTATGATAAATAAACATCGAGTGGCTGCCAACTGCGGTATTGATGTAGCATGGTGAGTATTGGGAATGAGTGAAAGTTTCAAAACCATCATATGCGACATCTTCGGTTAGTTTCTTGGGATAGTTTTCTTTTTCAAAAAAAAGCGACTGCCGCGCCAACTCTTTAAGCCTGTCGCGGACAGTTCCCTCCGCAACTTTCAGCAACCTCGCAATTGAATTGTTACTCATTCCGTTCATTGAATAGTGCAAAATCTGTTCAGATAAACTCACCACTCTCTTCCGAAAGTCTAAGTTAAAAGTGTTAGCAGAAAACTGGATGCCACAACCTCTACATTTGAAGCGCTGGTTTCTGAAAGGTGGTTTGTCGGTTAAAGCAAAACCATTTTTGATGTAAAACTTAGAATTTGTTCCCAAGTGGAACAAGCAGCGAGAATTTGGGCAATAGGGAGGGATCAATTGTAATTGACCAGAAATTTTGGACATACTTCAAGTTTCTTCCAAGTGAAGTGCCAGATAACAAAAGTCCAAATGATTAAGTTTAAAGGCGTATTGAGACAGCAGTCAAAAAAAGAGGATGCTTAAAGGGTCATCAAATGTAAAAAATGATCCTCTTTTAACTGCGAACAATGTAATTATTACGATTAGCCTAGAAAACCCCCTGGTTTTTGTTCATAGTGCCCCTCATATGAAAATACTATTTTTAGCACTCTTAAGTTTGAGTTCTTTTTCTTTTGCCAATGACGGATTAACCATACCAAATTCATTTCAAGTGGACCGCTCTGGAAATGTCTTTCGTGGTAAAGAACCTAAAAAGCAAATCACTGAACTGGCCCAGTTGGGAATCACGGATGTGATTATTTTTAAAAATGATGTGAGAGGGGAAGTGGTCCAAGAAATAGCGGGACTTCAGCAGTTAGGAATTAAGACTTATCATATCCCTTTCCGTTGGAAAGAATACCCTTCCATGGTTGAAGCCTGTGAGCAAACTGTTGATGCCCTCAATATTATTCAAGTAGTGAAGTCTAAAGGTGGAAAAGTGTTCTTTCACTGTACCGCAGGCGAAGATAGAACCGGAATGCTAGCAGGTCTCTACCGCATGCTAGAAGAGAGACTTAATACTCAGACCATTTTCACTACGGAAATGTGTCCTCGCGGCTACAGCGATGGAAATCCTAATAAGCCCTTGCTAGTGAGTTCGGCCATTGAAAAAGAACTCACTCCACTCTTTCTGGCACTCTCGGCCAAGATTGAAAGAGGCGAATGGAGATACGGCAAGCTTATTAATAAGGCCACTTGTCGCAATTTGCGTGTTGTGCCCACAAATTTGAAGTGCCACTAGACCTAGATAATGATAAACCTTGCCTATGAAAACTATGCTCTTTCGCGGTATCGCAGTCTTTTTTCTTCTGATCGTCGCCACGTCAGTTTTGATGGATAGTTCGGCCCTGACTTTTGGTACGGTAGACTTTTTTCAAAATCATAATGCCCTCTTCCTTGTGGCCATCGCTCTTTTTCCCAGACTCACACTTTTATTTTCTTCTGTAGTAAGCGGCGGATTTATTTGGTGGATAGGACTTATTTTTTGTCCTCGCATCCTTGTGGCCTCCCTGGCCACCATGGCCTACTTTCATACCAATCCCGTGTTGGTGGTAATTAGTTGGCTTGTGGCCTTAAGTGGAGAAG
>CAMDDI010000287.1 GCA_945890905.1 Bacteriovorax stolpii | reverse complement strand
TGGTGATCTCGAGGCCCGCTTGTGGAACTATTCTGCGGAGACCGAGCGAAACATTACTAAAAATGATTTTGTGAAAGTACGTGGAAAACTCAACTTCTATCAAGGTCGTCGTCAATTTATCATTTCTCACTTAGAGAAAATGAATTCTTCAGATATTAACCAAGATGATTTTGTGATGAAGTCTCAAGAAGACCCAGATGCCATGTATCGCAGACTTCTGCAAATTGTAGATTCTTTGACGGATGTTTACATCCGAGACCTACTTCGGATGATCATCACTGATGGTGAAATTGCTCGCAGACTCAAAATCTGGCAGGCAGGAAAAAGTATTCACCACGCTTACCGCTCAGGTCTGATTGAACACATCTTATCTTGTACTGAGATGGCCTTAATATTATCTCGTCATTACCGAGTGAATGAAAACTATGTAGTAGCTGGATGTATTTTGCATGACCTTTGTAAAATCTACGAACTCACCGATGGAATAAATGTTGAGTACACCGAAGAAGGAAAACTTGTTGGTCATTTAGTGAAAGGTTTAGAAATCGTAGACAAGTATGCCTACAAAATTAAAAACTTTCCTCACTATACCAAGATGCATATCAAACATATTTTACTCGCTCATCATGGAGAGTATGAATATGGATCACCAAAAATTCCTCAGACCTCTGAAGCCTACCTAGTTCACTTGATCGATATGATGGATTCCAAGATGGGTGCTTTGGAAAGTATTCGTAAAACGGATTCGAGTACAGGTCACTGGTCGGGTTTTGTGAAACACCTTGACCGCATTATTTATAAGTCAGAGCTTCCTTTTTATCCTGACTACATTTCTGATAATGAAGTTGAGGAAGAAAAATCTGACAATAAACCACAACCGCAAGAAAACCATAAGAAAGAGCGTCCCGTTATCGAGCCAAAAACAAGTTTAGGTAAGATCTTGGGCAATTTTAAGGTCGAAGATTAGTCAAAACTAACAATTATTTACAATCAATTTTATTGTTCAGATTTTGGTAAAAAATCATTTAGACTCTTTGTAGGCATAGGGCCAAGAGGTCTAGGTATGGACGCTTCGAATAATAAAGAATTAAGCCAGATTTTAGGAAGGTATCACTTTTCAAGTGTTCTGCTGGTTTATTTTCAGCGCACAGACAAACGTGATCAAGATGTTAAAGCCGAGGGTTTAGAAGAACTCTATGACATCGATTTAGACCTTTTAAAATCCTATCTCACTCAACGTCCGCCTCATGATAAGTTTCTCGAGAAAGTTATAAAGATTTATAACTAAATTTAAGAATTTTTCCGTCATCATCGTCACTCACAAGAAATGAACCGTCTTTCAGAAATTGAAAATGCACTGGCCGACCTAGAGTTTTCTCGCCTTCTTTAAAACCGGTGATCATCGGTTCATAAGATTTTACTTTTCCATTCTCGAGACAACCTTTGCTGATTTGGTAACCGGATTTTTTCATCCTGTTCCAAGAACCATGCTCTGCTACCATAAAACAATTTTGAAATTCCTTGGGATAAAATTCTTTTGGAAAAAAGACGATACCGATGGGTGCAGAGTGGGCCTGAATTTTCCAAAGGGGTGGCGTGTGCTTGAAATTTTTAGGCACCATACTTCCTAGAATTCCGGTATCAACAATTGTTCCTGCATGAATGTAGGGGTATCCAAAATTTTCACCCACAAAACTGATGACGTTGATTTCATCAGGGGGGATATTATCACCCATAAGATCTCGCCCCATTTCAGTGAAGTAGAGAAGCTTTGTTTCTGGATGCCATGCAAATCCCACGGTGTTGCGGATGCCAGAAGCCACTGTTTCAAAGTTTTTCCCGTCCGGGTCCATGCGGTGAATGGCCTGATAGGGAAGTGGACTCTTACAAATATTGCAGGGAGCTCCTACTGGCACATAAATTTTACCATCAGGACCTAGACCCAAAGTTTTCCATCCGTGGTGAGTATCAGAGGGGAAATCACTTTTAATAGCGATGAGAGTGGGAGATTTAGAATAGTTTTGATCAACATCTTTTATCTTTGAAACTTTGCTGATCTCAGCAATGTAGAGATCATTATTATGCCACAATACTCCTTGTGGCCGATTGAGCTGATCTTTGATGATCGTGACCTTGCCTGAAGCGTCTACAGCGTAGACCTTTCCTTCTTCCATGCTTCCTACATACAGCATACCTGAAGGAGAGAGGGCCATTTGACGGGCGTCTTTGACATCAGCATATTTGGTAACGGAAAATTCTTTGGGCATTTTTAAATTTTCATACCAGTTCTCTGCTGAAGCCATGCTGGAGGCAAGTAGAATGAAGAGACATATAAATTTCATAGGATCCTTACGATAATTTGTGGAAGCACTGAAGTGAGTTAGTGTAGACCTGGCGCTTGAGGTTTTCTAAATCAAGATTTTTTAATTCTGCAATTTTGGACGCAACGAACGGCAAAAAGTAAGGAGCATTCTCTTTGCCGCGATGAGGAACAGGGGTGAGAAAAGGTGAATCTGTTTCAAAAAGTATCTGCTCAGCGGGTGTTATTTTTACCACTTCTTGAACATTCTCAGCTTTCTTAAAAGTAATAATGCCATTAAAACCCAGATAGAAACCTTCACCTAAAACAAATTCGGCCAGCTCACGACTTGAAGTGAAACTATGGACTACACCTTTGCGTTTTAATTTGCTGGAAAAATTTTTAAGTATGGCCTTGGTATCTTCGTCAGCATCCCGGGTATGAATCACCACCGGTAAATCATAATCTACTGCTAGTTGGAGCTGCTTCTCAAAAACAGTGCGCTGTATTTCTGGTGGGGAGTTATTGTAGTGATAATCCAGACCGATTTCACCCACTGCCACCATCTTCTTCTCAATAGACCGAGTGCTTATCTTTTCAAATTCAACCTCAGTGGCCTCTTTAGCGTCGTGAGGATGAATCCCTTGAGTGTAGTAGATCTCTTCATAGGTCATGGAAAGCTCTCTGACTTTATCCAAATTAAGCGGGTCTACACCAATGGTAATAACCTTAGTGATGCCCGCTTCTTTAATTTTGGCCCTGATCTCTTCTAAAGGGAGTGCTTTGAGATAATCAAGATGGCAGTGAGTTTCTATGAACATTTATTTACCACTTAAAATATCTTCGAAAATAGCAAAGAATTGATTACTCGGAATTGTTCCTTCAATTTTCTTACCATTCACAATTATGGTTGGTGTTGATTTCAGATTAAACTTTGTTCCCTGATTGATCGCGGTGATGACTTTATTTTTCATCGCTTCATTGCCGATGCAGTTTTTAAGATCGCGTTTCTCTGCAATCTTTTGAAGAACACCATTTTTGAGTTCTTCTTGCCCTTCAAAAATTTCATCATGAAGCTCGGCAAAGTTCTTTTCATC
>CAMDDI010000286.1 GCA_945890905.1 Bacteriovorax stolpii | reverse complement strand
TAGAAAGGCACTCTTCCGAGGTGAGCGCCATGGGTTTTTCGCAAAGTACGTGCACGCCATACTTGGCCGCTGCTTCCATGATGTTTCTGTGGTAAGAATTGGGAGTACAGATGTAGATGGCGTCCACTTCGCCCGCTCTTAAGCAGTCTTCAAATTCCGAGTAAAGATAGCGCTTTTCAATTTTATATTTATCGCCAATCTTTTTAAGTTTTTCTTTATCACCTGAAACGATGGCCACAAGTTTAGAATTTTTACGAGCGTTCTTAAAAGAAGGGAGCACGGCAGTTTGTGCGATGTAGCCTAATCCCACCACTGCGTAGCGAATCTTCTCTTTGGGCTTAAATGAAAGCATAGTGTCTCCCTGACAATCCATGAATTATTTGCAAGCACAGTGCCACCTTTAACTGCTTAGATAGACAAGTTTGAGCGGGGATTCTTTGAACGAGCTGGGGAAGTTTGACTTTAGGCCTTGGAAAAAATCGCTTAGTATTTTGCTTGAATAAAAAAGTTAAGAATTTCTTTGATCTCTTGCGTTTGAGTGCGAAAAGCTTCTTTCTGCCTTCTAGAGATAGTCGGGATAAATTTGTGAATGATCTCTAAGCTTTTATTGCTTTTGGTCTGATCATCATAATAGGCCGTATAGAGTGATTGGAGTTGATCGCGTTTTGTGGCAGTGGGAATATTTTGGGCCAGAATAACTTTGAACTGAGCGTACATCTCCCTGCGCTTTTCCACTTTGATTTTATGCTGAGAAATAAAATAGGCGTCATAAGTCTTTAAGATCTTTTTCTGATCCTTACTGATACTTCTCAGTATCTTTTCAATTTTATCTTCCAGAGCTTCCCGGCGCTCAGTAGGGTCCTTCTTTGAGGCCAATTTATTTTCTTTGTTTAAATTTTCAAAGAGCTCTACCTGCTGCTTTTTATCAAGCTGAGTCATGTACTTGGCCATGACCAGGGAGAAATCTAGGGAGATTTTGCGGAAAAATTTCATCAGTACAGCATACTGGGCATCAATCTTTTGAGGTTGATCCAGCTTGATGCTATCAAGGACTGGAAGCATGTCTTTAGCGGCCATTTTTTTATTATTTAAAAAGATATCAATGTCCCGAGATAGCTCTTCTTTCTGACGCGAATAGAGTGGGAGGCGCTTCTCCACCTCAAGCTCGATGATGGTGTCTGCGTGGTCCACTGCTAGTTTTTTAGCGGCACATCCATAGGTGAGAAGGGCCAGAAGATAAATCACTGTGAGTTTCATTCAAAAACCTCTTTGGATTATCATGGCACGAAAGGATCTAACTGGGGAAGTATACTTGAGTATTGTAATCTATTGGTTGTCAAAGCTTGAGTCGTTTAGCATGCTTAAACTATGAATGTGAATGGCCAGAGCTATCGAACCAGCTATGAATATCGAGAGATACTCCGTATTCTGCAAAAAGCATCTACACTGCAAGAAAATTTCTTGTGGCAAGCACACGCGTTGGGAAAATCCGTCGTTGCCATTCATCATTTTGAAATTGATTTTGTTGAGCGGGAAGTGGTTTTATTTCTGGATCATCATCGCAACCGTATTGATCCTGAATTGCCCGTCTATGTGAAGCTTGATTACCGCAGCAGTGTATTCAAAGTCTCAACTTATCGCCAGGGAACAAACTCCGTTCATTTTCCTTTTCCGCAAGAACTTAAAACTCTGGAGCTTAGGGCCAATCCTCGTCATACTTTTCATCCTGCTCAAGAGAAAGCGATTTCACTTCGTCCTTCTCTTGGTGGAAATAAAAAAGATGGTCTGGAGCTCCACGTGCGCGTGATGGATATTTCGCAGTTTGGAATAGGCCTGGTGGTTTCGGAACAAAACAGGGCCTTCTTAAAAAACAACCGTATCCTTTGGATCACTCAGCTCCAGGAAATTGAACTGGAGTATCCGGTTCTGGCCGAAGTAGTTTATATCAGCAGCGAGGTGGATCCAAAGTTCACTAACCGCAAACAAAAAGATCTCAAAGTTGGTCTTAAGCTCTCGGGAGTCTTCCCCAACAACATTTATAAAAAGTTTATCTCTTAAGGATTTTATGAAATTGCTTTTGCTCGCAGTTCTGATCTCTGCGCAAGCTTTCGCCCATGAGAGAAGTACTATCACAAAAGCCGATCAATTTGCCTTCGGAACTTTCAGAGAACAAAAAAATCACCCTTGGCCATTTCCTCTGCTCTCCATCGGCCACAACATGCAGTCTTTTCAAAATTACGGCATGGAGCCTTACTGGCACGACGGTTTAGATATTCGCTCCACTCAAGATCAACCCATCTACGCAGCTGCTGGTGGGAGAGTGGTGAACATCGAAAACTACCAACCCGGAAATCCCATGTACTGGGAAGTGGCGATCCAAGACGATGAAGGTTTTGTTTGGAAGTATCATCACGTCGCCAAAGATTCCATCACCGCTGAAGTCCAGGCATCTTTCCGCAGCTCAAGTAAACTCAAAGACGGTGCACTCATCGGAAACGTTGTGAGATGGCCCATCACCACTTACGGCGAAGTTTATCACCACCTGCACCTCTACGTTCTTGGCAAAGATAAAAAGTACATCAATCCTTTCCTTATGATGGTGCCACTCCAAGATACTCAAGCACCCATCATTAATAAAATCGGCATCGCCAAAAATCACAAACCTATCTCAGGAGACGAAGTCAGCGGAGCTCACGCGCTCTACCTAGATGCTAGTGATCTCACTCTTCATCAAAAATTCATTCTTCCCCCATACAAAATCAGCTATCAAATGGATGGCAGAGCAGAAAAAGTGGTTTGGGAATTTATCAATCTCCCTTCAGGAGATAATGATCATGATTTCATCGAAGATTTTTATATGAAGGGGACTTGTGGAAACTACACCTGCCGCAAATTCTACTTCAATCTAAACTTCACTCAAGCAAGCCCACGGGGAACTATGAACCTCGCACCTGGCATGCATTCTATCAACGTAACCGTTGAAGACATTGTGGGTAACAAAACAGAGCAGTCGTATTCTTGGAATGTAAAATAAACCAAGCTGTTCACTGGCGTGTTCCACTTTCGTTTACAGATCATTGTTAAAAAGATTGTACAGCTCTAAGATGGGCATGAGTTCGACACTCATAACCCATACTTGGAGCTGCTATGAAAATTTTGTGTTTAGTTCTCTTCTCTCTATCTCTTCAAAGTGCGTTGGCAAATGTCATTAAAGTGGAAGAGGCCAAAATCCATTACTATGACTGTGCAGGTGGTGTGGATGATCTTTACCAAGTTAAACCGGGTCACGCATTGATTATTATTTCTGGAATTTATCGCTTCGAAACTTCCACAGGTACTGGCTCAAATATCTATGAAGGGTTGCCAGTTATTGGAAAAGTAGAAAATCTTCAAAAACTTTGCGCAG
>CAMDDI010000285.1 GCA_945890905.1 Bacteriovorax stolpii | reverse complement strand
AGAAGACCTGGTCTGATTTTAATTTCCATTAGGTCAGTACTCCCCGAATACGTTTTGAAAATTCTCGAAGAGCTTCAGCCGGATTCATGCCCTTGTCCATGTAGGCCCTCAGTTCTGCGGCCTGAAGATAATCACTCATCTGCTCACCTGGATCTTCTTGGGTTTTGATGGGTGCCACTCCAGTGGCCTCAAACTCATCAGCAAATTTATTGAGTTCATCGATGGTGTATTTTGCGGCCAGCTCTTTAACAACTTTAATGTCCATATTACGCCTTCATCTTTTGAACAAATTCACGGAAAGCTTCTTCTTTAGTCACACTCACAAGGTCTTGGGGCTCGCCGTTCTTAAAGCATCCCACAGAAGGGAGTCCTGGCAGTTCAATCATCTCTTTAATCTTGGGATTTTTTTCCACATCAATTTTGAAGATTTTAACATCCTCTTCCCCGGCCACACGAGCGTACATGGGAGCGGCAATTCTGCAGGCACCACACCAGCTGGCAAAAAAATCAATAAACACGAGAGGCTCTTTTTCAATAATATCAAAGATGGTGGCATCTTCGAGTTCGATCATACTCATATCTGCTCCTAACTAATAATAAGGCGAATTGAATCCAGCGAGAGTTCCGCTTTATCCATGGCCTTAAGCATATTTGTTTTATTGAATCTCAATAGAAGAATCTCTGTTTCTGAAACCGTTGGATTCACTTTGCGAAGGGCTTCCAAACGCTCAATTTCTGCGTCCATATGTTTAAGCATATCTTCTTTGAATTTATCCTTATACTGCTTGGCCCGGGCCACACATAACTCTTTGCCTTTCTTAATACATTCCTTAATAAAGTCTTTCGGCAAATCTTTAAGGCCCGCCCGCTTTTCTATGCTCAAAGATTCAGTGCCTTCATCAAGAAACTTCTTAGGAAGCTTTTGAGTTGTGTCTTGCATGCCGGCGTTTAGCAGTACTCGTAGTGGTGTTGGAGGAAACCATTTTTGAAGTTGAAGCTTTTTATCTGCCACACAACTTAAAAGATAATAACCTTCGAAGAGAAAAGTCTCTTTGGAAGGCGTTTTCCACGAAGCAATAGTCACGTTACCCATTTCTTTGGAAGAGATGAAGTCCATGATCCCCACCACCATGGGATGATCCCAAGTCAGAAAAGTCATATCATCAAACTTTCTGGCGTTCTCACGCTTAAATGTCACCGTCATGCCTTCATTATCAAGACCTGGGAAGTGAGGCAAATACATATTGTCCCCAGGACGGATAAGGAAAGTGAATGGATCATTCATGTCTTCAACATCAATTCCTAATTGTCCCCAGAGACCAACCATGAAATCTCTCAGGTCAGTGGATTCATCCACTGCTTTGAGTTCTTTAACAAAGGCCATGGCCTTTTCGTGATGAAATGAATTGATTTCAACCAGTTGATCTTGACCCTGCTCTAGTTTCTTCTCAATAGTTTGATGAAGATCCTTTGTGGTATTGAGGAAATCTTTAAATTTGGCTTCAGGAATTTCATCTGCTTCAGTTTCTTGAAGGAGGGAATTTAGTTCTTCTCTCACAGTAGCGTACAGTTCAGTACCTCCACGAGGAGATGATTCAAAAGCATTAAAGCCTTCGTGGTACCAGCGCATAAGAAGCTCTTCATTAGATTTCTCCACGTACGGCACGTGAATACGGATATCATTTTTTTGGCCGATACGGTCTAGTCGTCCAATTCTCTGTTCAAGTAGATCGGGAAGTTTAGGCAGATCGAAGAGTACTAAGTGCTGAGCAAATTCAAAATTTCGTCCTTCAGAACCAATTTCAGTCGAGAGAAGAATGTCAGCACCTTCCGGATCCGCAAAATAAGCCGCCTGTCTATCACGGTTCATGAGATTCATTCCCGAATGAAAGAAAGCGATATTCGCAGTTGTTTTCTCTTTAAGGGTTTTCTCTAAGTCCACGACCACTTCTTTATCATGACAAAGAAGCAGGATTTTATGGTTCTTATGAGACTCAACAAAACTAGCTAACCAATCAGCTTTTAGTTCGAGAGTTTTCTTCTCTGGAGTCTTGGTCTTTCCAAGTTTTAGCGGGTAGCTAGTAAAAATACGTTTTGGGAAAAATTCCTGATAAGTCGCCATGGTCTTACGGGTATTTCGAAAATAAACTCGACCAGTTCCGTGACGATCGATGAGCATCTGTAAGGCACGGTCTTTATCTAAGCCTTCAATATCAATTCCCAGCTTTGATTTTAGATCTTTTTTCTCCGAGGCACTTAATGCCGCTCCAGAGATGAGCTTATTGGCCAAATCCGATACAGGTTTATAACCCATGGTCTCTTCAGCAAAAGTATTAAAGTCATGGAAGCGGTTTGAATCCAAAAGATGCAAACGTGCATAGTGACCCGCAAGACCCAAGATCTCAGGAGTACCAGAAAGAAGTAGCACCCCTGGAGTGTCTTTAGTGAGGGCGGCCACAAAATCATATTCAGGCGAAGAATTATCAGGGGCCCATCTGAGCTGATGAGCTTCATCAACCACAAGCATATCCCATTTTGATTCGAGAACTTGATTCATCAGCCATTCTTCTTTCATCAAAAATTTAGTGGAGGCCACAAAGAGCTGACCATCTTCAAAAGGTGTGTCACCTTTCTCTAATTTAGAATCATGGTTAATCGTGGTAAATGAAAGTTGGAATTTGCGGAGCATTTCAACAAACCACTGATACACAAGTGAATCAGGAACTAGTATGAGCGCGCGCTCTACTCTTCCAGTTAAAATCAAATGATGAAGTATCAAACCAGCTTCAATAGTTTTTCCCAGGCCCACTTCATCAGCTAGAAGAACACGGGGTCGGGCACGTTTGGCGACTTCACTGGCCACATACATTTGGTGAGGAATGAGATTTAGACGTGGACCACTAAATCCACGGATAGGAGAAATAAAAAGTTTTCTTTGATTGAGAAGCACATCGTAGCGAAGTTTAAACATTTCATTTGAATCAATATTCCCTGCAAAAAGGCGCTCTTCTGGTTTAGAAAATGATAGTGTGTCTGCCAGTTGTGATTCAGGAAGTTTCTGACCTGAACCCATATAGGTTACAAGACCATTCGTTTCCGTGCTGCTTTCCACGATGAGTACTTGACCATCTTGTCCCTTGATTTCATCTCCTTCAACAAACTTGATGCGTCGAAGAGGAGCGGTCTGTGCGCCATAGCGGCGATCCACTTTAGCTGCAGGAAAAAAACAGGTTACTGTCTTCCCTTCAACTTCAACAATAACTCCTAGACCTAATTCTGGTTCAGATTCCGATATCCAGCGTTGGCCCATGATGAACTGCTTCATCTTATCCTCCGTCAAACGTGACAAATTCCTATGATTGGAACAAGATATTACCAAATGACATGAAGGGGTTAAAGCATATGATGAGAAATATTTGTTCTTTAA
>CAMDDI010000284.1 GCA_945890905.1 Bacteriovorax stolpii | reverse complement strand
CAATCAACTTGCTTTTAGCTGTATAAAGTTTAAGTAGATTAAGCATCCCCGCCCATTCTTCTCGTGTTGCATACACAGTCATTTTCAGCGGAGATTTCACCATATCGAGAATTTTCAAGCTCTGATCAGTTAGTGAATTTCTTTTTTCTGAACTCAAATCAAATTCTTTGAAGTTTTTGTTCCCGAGATAATTTAAAAGCCCCACGATCCCAAAGACCAAAACAACATTGACCGAATGGAAGGCCACTTTTTTAAAGTAGCGGCTGCGGATAAATAATTTGATCTCAGCCATTTTTATTAGGCAGAGGAGAACTCCCAAGACGAAAGCAAAAGCAGTAAGACTAAAATTAAGAGTCTTGTATTCAGGAGCCGCAATCCAAAGAGCAATGACCGCAAGAAAGATGAGCACGTCAATAATGACCCAGAGAGGGAAAAGAATATTTTTCATTACCAATTCCTCCTACCAAGACTCTTCACACTCAAGAATCCGAAAGTCAGAATAAAGGTCGCGTAATAAATCATGTCCTGAGTACCGACTAATCCTTTAAGGACTCTTTCAAAATGCGAAGTGATACCGATATAGGTAAAGACTTCAGAAACTAAGTAGTTTGAATTCAGCGTACCGCCCCAAGTGATCATCCATAGAAACATAATTCCTAAGATGGACAAAAGACCCGAGATGATTTGATTATTTGAAAGACTAGAACAAAAAAGTCCCAGGGAGATGTAGGCGCAGGCATTAAGGATAACACTTAAATAAGCAGTGCCTAGAAGGGAGAAATCTCTAACTCCTACTCCGTAAATGATCAAAGGAAAAATTCCTGTCATTAAAAGCATGGCCAGAACAATCATTAAAGCTGAAGCGGCCTTGGCCACTACCACATGCCACTCTTTAACTGGAGCCATCCAATAGAGATCAATGGTTTCTTGACGGCGCTCTTCGGAGAGAAGCTTCATCGTCATCAGCGGAATAAAAACGAGGAATAAAAAGTTGATATTCGCAAAAAGTCTTAAAACGACTTCTTCCACAAAAGAAACAGTTTGAGTGTAATCCTGAGGTAGGGCCTGAATTCCATCGGTATAAGAAACTAAGAGATTAAAGAACATCACTCCACTGATAAGAGAAAAGAGTCCAATCAATACGTAAGCTAAAGGTGAGGAGAAGTATGAGTTCACTTCTTTTTTAAATAAGGTCCAAATCATTTTCGTGTCTCCGTCATTTGTAAGAAGATGTCTTCAAGTTCTGGCGGTTCAACTTGAAGAGTGAGGAGTTTGAGATTTTTCTCGATCAAAAACTTACTTAAATCTGAGCGGCAGTCTTTCTCAGACTCAAACACAATGTGAAAAACTTCTTCCTGGGCCAAAGCATGATGTTTGGTCATCTCATACCTACCAAGAGGGCTTAAGTCGGGCAGAGTTTCTCCTGCCCCAAGACCAACTTTAATGACTAGGCCTTGACGAAACTTTCGGTGAATTTCAGCAATGGTTCCTGAAGCCCGGATTTTCCCATGATGAATAATAGTAAGATGGTCACAGAGTTGCTCCACTTCTGAAAGCACATGGGATGAAAAAAGAATTGTCTTAGTAGCTGAAAGCTTTTTAATAAAGTCCCGGAGTTCAACCACCGACTGAGGATCTAGGCCATTTGTTGGTTCATCGAGAATTAAAAATGGGGCATCGTAAACAATCGCTTGGGCCAGCCCCACTCTTTGCTTGAAACCTTTAGATAGATTTCCAATGAGTCGCCCACGCACTTCAGTGAGTGAGAGTTGTTCTAAAACATCATTCACTTTACTTTTTACATCTTTAATTTGATGAAGCTTTGCCACAAACTCAAGATACTCATCCACTTTCATATCAGGATACAGGGGAGCATTTTCTGGAAGTAGGCCTAGTTTATTTTTTTGTGAGAGATTTTCTGGCTTAATTTCTTCACCAAAAAGAGTGATCTTGCCAGAGCTCACAGGCATAAGTCCTGCGATCATTCGCATGGTGGTAGATTTCCCAGCGCCATTGGGGCCTAAGAATCCATGAATAGAGCCTTTCAATACCTCAAAACTCACATCAGAAACGGCGATTCTTCCTGGGAATTCCCGAGTCACTCCATCAACTACTAGTATTTTCTCCATAAATTCCTGTTTAAAATTACCCTTATTCAAAAAAGAGGTCCAAAATCATAGTGTCCCCTCCAGTTCAAGAGCGCAAGTGCCGAAAAGATCATTAATTATTATGACTATTTTAGATGTTTTTAAATCAAGAATTCAAGCAGCAGAGCGGATCCTCATTACAACTCATGAGTTTCCGGATGCTGATGGAATTGGATCAGAGATTTCTCTGTGCATGGCCTTGCGTGAATTTGGTAAAAAATGTTTTTGTATCAACGAAGAACCCCTGCTAGAGCGCTACCAGTATATGGATCCAGATAAAGTCGTCTACGGATTTAAAGATTTTCAATCTAAAAATCCAGACTTCAAGCCTGATCTGATTATCGTTGTAGATACCAATACAAAACTTCGCGTGGGAACTGATGTCTGCCGCTTTATTGGTGAAGCTGTTCCTGTTCTCTACATTGATCACCATCCTTGCCGCGGCCGGGATTTATCTACTCACTGTATTGATGTCACTGCAGCGGCTACAGGACAACTTGTGGGTGAAATGATTGAATATCTTGGTGTTCAGTTCACAAAAAAAATCGCTCTTCCCATTTATACTGCCATCATCATTGATACGAGCTCTTTTAGATATCCAACAGTCTCTGCCAATACTCACAGATTGGTGGCCAAACTCATGGCCACAGGGATTAATCCTCCTGAAGCCTACAATGGGATTTACGGAACAAAACGTGTTCACCATATGCATTTGTTATCAAGAATTCTTGATACGGCGGCCACCAATGCCGATGAATCCATTGCCTGGATGCTCTTGCGCCAAGAAGATATCAGCAAATTTGCTTCCGACGTGGAAGACACACATGCTTTTATCAATAATCTTTTAGTTCTCAACAATATTAAAGTCGCCTGCATGTTCAGAGACGATGGGGATCATATCAAAATGAGTCTTCGCTCTTCTGGAGATTACGATGTGGGAGTCATTGCCCTCGCTCTCGGAGGCGGAGGCCACTCTCATTCAGCGGCCACTATGATTAAGCGCCTACCTGGTGAATCTACTGAACAAGTCATTTCTAAAACTATCAAGAGAGTCGAAGAAGTACTTAAATCTTTAGAAACAGAATCCTAACCAATCAGAATTATTATTATCCTGCTATAAGCTAAACCATTCTCTTTTAAGAATTTATTTTTTTGTAGATAAAAAATGCGAGCATAACTCCCACAGCGAGAATGGTTGCCCATTGATTCATTTTTGATTGAGGAGCAGAAGGCTTTACGGGTGCTTTATAGGTAGGATCTGTGTAGGTGGCGAGTTCTTCGTCTGTGAATGGAGATTCCATTTCT
>CAMDDI010000283.1 GCA_945890905.1 Bacteriovorax stolpii | reverse complement strand
CGATCATCTTTGGCCAAATCCACCACGGCCCTGCTCATCAATGTTTCAATTGATGGAGATGAACTTTCGTTATGCGGTTGAATGGTATTCATAGAAGCCTCCTAGAGAATCCTCGTAAGAACTCTCTGATCTTACAATTCAATAATGGAGTACTTAAACCCCATCCAATTTAAAAAAGCAACACGCTTGTTAGATTCCCAAAACCAATTGGCATTATTTTAGTGATAACAGTAATTTGAATAGTGTAAGACACCACCCAGTGGGGGCCATTTGACCCTAGTAATGGCACCTCAATGTAAGAAATCTAAAGGGTTATTTCTTACATCCAAAGACTTATCTCATCAGGAAAACTCTAACTCGTTGATAAAACGGACCCCCATTGATAGAGTTGTCTCACCAAAATTTGTGAGGATACATGGCCAAATACGATCTAGATACACTTAGACATTCAACTGCTCATTTAATGGCGCAAGCAATAATGGAATTATTTCCAAGTGACGGAGTTCAATTAGGAATTGGTCCCACCATTGAGAATGGTTTTTATTACGATATTGATTTGAAGACTAAGCTCACTGATGAGCATCTGAAGCAGATTGAAGAGAAGATGAAAGAGATCATCAAAAGAAATCTGCCAGTCGTACGGCATGAAGTTTCTAAACAAGAAGCTTTGAGAATTTTTGCTGAAAAAGGTCAAACACTTAAATGTGAATTGATTAAAGATATTCCTGAAGGCGAGGTGATTAGTTACTACACTCAAGGGGACCACTTCTTTGATTTATGTACTGGACCTCACGTGGAGAAAACCTCTGAGCTGACTTTCTGGTTCAAGCTACTTCATACAGCAGGGGCATACTGGCGCGGAGATCATGATCGTCCGATGCTTCAGAGAATTTATGCGGCTTGTTTTAGTTCTAAAGAAGAATTGCGCGAATACCTCACTCAAATTGAAGAGGCAAAAAAACGCGATCATAGAAAACTCGGTAAAGAGCTGGAACTTTTTATCTTCGATCCAGTTGCCCCAGCTTCTCCCTTCTTTATGCCTAAAGGTGCTCTGGTATATAATGGGCTAATTGAATTCATGCGCAGAATTTACAATAAATATGATTACCAAGAAGTGATCACTCCTCAAGTTTTAGATGTGGATCTCTGGCATACCTCAGGTCACTACGAAAAATACAAAGACAACATGTACTTCACTCAGATTGATGAGCGGGAGTTTGCTTTAAAGCCCATGAACTGTCCTTGTCACATGCTCATGTTTTCTCACCACAGATATTCTTATCGTGATCTTCCTCTTCGTTTTGCGGATTTTGGGAGACTCCACCGTTACGAGAAATCTGGGGTAGTAGCTGGGCTCACACGTGTGCGCACATTCTGCCAAGACGATGCTCACATCTTTATTCAAACAGATGGCATCCAGACAGAAATTAAAACTCTGATGGATATGTTCTTTATTGGGTATGAACACTTTGGATTTAAAAAGATTAAAATTGGACTCTCTACCCGACCTGAAATGAGAGTGGGAAGTGATGAAACCTGGGATAATGCTGAAGCCGCACTTAAAGCAGCTCTCGATGCTTCTGGCAGAGAGTACTTTGTGAATGAGGGTGATGGTGCATTCTACGGGCCCAAAATTGATATTCAAGTTGCTGATGCTCTTGGACGTTATTTCCAATTAGGGACAATTCAATTGGATTTCCAACTTCCAGACCGCTTTGATTTAAAATTTACAAATCAAAATGGAGAGATGGAGAGACCAGTAGTTATTCACCGCGCACTTCTTGGATCTCTCGAGAGATTTTTTGGTGTTTACCTTGAACACGTTGCAGGAGCTTTTCCGTTCTGGCTTGCACCGGAGCAGGCCATTGTGATTCCTGTAAAAAATGAACTCCATTTAGAGAGTGCTCAGAAGCTAACTCATGAACTTAAACTCAAAGGTTTCCGCGTGCGTGTAGACGACCGAAATGAATCTTTAGGACTTAAGACTCGTCAGGCCCAGACAGGCAAAATCCCTTATATGCTTGTGATCGGTGATAAAGAGATGGAGACTCAATCAGTGAGTGCAAGAAAGTATGGTGAAATGAAAGCTGACACACTTTCGAGAGAAGATCTTTTCTCAACATTCACCACTCTAGATCTTGAAAAAGTTCCAGCACAATTAAGAGAGGTTTAGGATGCAAAAAAAGAATGTTCTCCTCCTTTGTGGTGGTGGAAGCAGTGAACACGAAGTCTCCCTCGTATCAGTAAAATATATTAAAGAGTGCCTTTCGGGTATTGCTGGAGTGGAACTTAAAACTATAGAGATAGATAAATCGGGCAGCTGGGTTGATGAAGCTGGGAAAAAATATCTTTTAGATCCTAAAGGATATTTGCGCTCATTTGATCAAGACGGAAATGCAGGGATAAAGATGGATTACGCTGTTCCTTGTATCCACGGATATCCAGGAGAAACTGGGGATATCCAGTCTTATTTTGAAATGATCGGATTGTCATATTTGGGATGCAACTCTGAAACAAGTAAAATGTGTTTTAATAAGATCACGACCAAAATGTGGGCATCGGCCCTCGGAGTGGCAAACACTCCTTATATTTTTCTTTCTGAAAATGATAAGTCGAGCTTACAGATCGTAAAAGATTTTCAGGCAAAGCATGGGGACGTCGTGGTAAAGGCTTCTAACCAAGGTTCTTCAGTAGGT
Source organism: Bacteriovorax stolpii (assembly GCA_945890905.1). GTDB lineage: Bacteria > Bdellovibrionota > Bacteriovoracia > Bacteriovoracales > Bacteriovoracaceae > Peredibacter. The sequence continues at coordinate 760 of CAMDDI010000283.1, read as the reverse complement.
TGTTACTTAGTAGAAAAAGGTCAGGATCCAGCTTCAACTATTCAGAAAGCTTTTGGATACTCACCATTTGTTTTAGTTGAAAAAAGAATGAAGCCTCGTGAGATCGAAGTTTCAGTTTATGACTTTGATGGAAAACTTCAGGTATCTTTCCCTGGGGAAATTATTTGTCCTTCAAATTTCTATTCGTATGAAGAAAAATACTCTCAGCAAAGTTTGACCACTACTGTAACCCGGGCAGAGAATTTGACTTCGGAGCAGATCAAGAAAATCACTGACTATGCTACTAAGCTATATCATGGTCTCAAGCTTCGCCACCTCTCAAGAATTGATTTTTTCTTAGAGGGAGATGTGATTTATCTCAATGAAATCAATACTTTTCCAGGTCTTACCCCCATTTCTATGTTTCCGAAGATGATGGAGGCCAATGGGCACTCATTTAAGACTTTTTTAGAACAACATATCAGCAACTTATAATTTTTTTCTCTCTAGGTCCGATAAGGCATTATGGACTTTTGACCTAGAGGTATTCCTTGTTAGGATCAGACGAGATTTCATCATATTCTGAGCATCACCGATTGGCCTTGAAGCTTAGACCAATTCTTGTAGGTGAATTATTTCTTGCGCGAAAGCTCAAGCATCCGGTTTATATATTCAAGAATGGACTTTTTTATCCTGTGGTTCATGAAGGAACTCTTCCTTCTAAAGAAATTATCAACGCTCTCATTAGAAATTCCTATCGCGAAGTGTATCTCTATCAAGA
>CAMDDI010000282.1 GCA_945890905.1 Bacteriovorax stolpii | reverse complement strand
AGTGGTCCATAGACCAACGAATAGGGCAATTGATGAAAGCATTGAGAGTCTCCTTGTTTTGAAAGGATATATCTCAGGGGGAGGATGATGAAAAAGCCCTATGTAAGAATGACTTACGCAAAGCCCAAAATTGGTCTGGTAAGTTATTCGCCTAGTCAGGCCTTTTGGTGTTAGAGTTGGCAGCTATGAAAAAGTCAGTTTATGTGGTGGATGATGACGATGATGTTAGAGAAGTTCTTCTCTACGCACTCGAACATGAAGGTTACGTAGTTACTGCTTTTACCAACGGGCTGAGCGCCCTCAATTTTCTTAAAAAATTGTCTCTAGATAATTATCCCGGTCTTATAATTTTGGATTATCACATGCCTGAAATGGATGGTGTGACATTTATCAATACCGTTAAAAAAGATTTTCCTCAAACTCTGGGCTCAATCCCTCTGGCCATTTGTACTGCCGAAGATGATTGCCGGAAAACCAGCTCTCTTCCGAAAGAAGTCATACAACTCAACAAGCCTATGAGCCTTGATGATCTTTTGAAAGTAGTTCATACTCACTGTCACTAGTTAGTACTGACGGGAATCATCCAGACATTGTTGATCAAACATAACTACCGAAAAATTTGTAGCAGCACTTTGAGCAAAGTTTCTCATGCTACTGAGACCCTCATTGGCGTAATACATCACACAGTTTGGATTTGAGCAGTGAGCTCCGTGAGCAGAATCTTGATGTGGATTAATCATTGGAAGACCATTATTTACTAAACCCAAGGCATGGCCCATTTCATGAATGAGAGTTGATTGTTCTACATAATTTGGGACTATTGAATTTCCGGATACACTGGTTGATTTCACCACATCTTTAAATATCACAATGAGATTTTCTCCATTCACGCTGTAACCAATCACACCCGCACCCTGATCTGAAATGCCATTCACAAATATAATCTTAAAAGTGGTTGTTCCTGGAGTACTGGGAACAGATAAGGTATTCGCGGCACTGAGCACTTCTTGCAAAGACCAGCTCGCCTTAAAAAAAGGAGAAATCTTAGTCATTTCATTGAGTTCTTTAGGAATTGATAAACTAGGAGCAGAACTGCGGCCTTGAAAGAGTGCTTCAAGATTTTTTTGTAAAAGTTCCCAGTACTTTAAAACGATGGTTCCGCCCACGTAAGGTTCTGCACCGTCTTCGTAGAATACTTTTATCGACAAAATGCTCGAGGAATAGATCGCTGAAACGTTTTGAACTTTTGCAGTACTGCTTTTTTTGACATCTTTGCCACAAGCTAAAAAAAGAGAAATGAGGATACAAAGGTGAACAATCTTCATGCCTTATTCTTCGGTTTATAGGGAGAGATATTTACCGAGTAGCTCTATCAACAATCCCTTTTTTGCCTCTCTATAAAATGCAATGGGCCCGATGATATGATGGAGTAGTGAAAACAGATTTAACAACCACTGGATACTCTCAGACAACAAAGGCCCTTCCCATGGCCAAGGACGCTACGGTTAAGCCGGGCTCCAAGCCGCTGGATAAATTAGGTGCTGCTGGATCAGGTCCAGATTACAAATTAGATCTCTCTGGGGCCCATTCAGGTACTAATCCTGCTACTAATCCTTTGACTCCACCGTCTTTGCCAGGAGTTCCTTCACTTCCTTCTTTTACAAGTGCGACACCTACCAGTAGTTCAATTCCAGATGCACCAAGCATGAAGAATCGTCCCGTTGAGCCACTTAAAGATGAGATGAGTGATGTGGCCAAAGAGACAATCAAGGCCGAAGAAGTTAAAAAAGTAGAAGTTAAAGACGGCTCAGTTAGAAAGCCCGCCATTATATTTATTAAGGGCCTGGATCTTTTTAGTTCTCCATCTAAATCCGAGGGTGGGTATGCTGGGGTTGACCGTATTGCAGATTCAGTTAAAAATTCTCAGACTTTTAGCTGGAGCCAAAAAGATGAGATTCTCAAAGAGATCAAAACTATCCATAAAGATCAGCCGGTCATCTTGGTGGGACACAGTCTTGGCGGAGATACTGCAGTTGAAGTGGCCAATGCCCTTGATAGTTTAGATCATCAATTTAGACCGGTGGACTTGCTTATTACTATGGATTCAATTGGCTATAACAATGACATCATTCCTCAAAATGTGAGAAAGCATTTAAACGTTTTTGGTGAAAGAGATTTCATTTTAAATGATGGACCACATGTGGCCCGTCGCCATGAAACTACTGAAGTTAAAAATATACTCTCTCCACTCAATCACACCGAGCTTGATGATGATAAGGGAATTCAATTTGAAGTTGTGAATATGATCCAAAAAGCCGTAACAGGTACATAAAAAAAAGGGCCGCTTACGCGGCCCTTTTTTTTGCTCAAATTTTTAGATAGTATCTGTTTTTAGAAGACCAGTCTTTCCTGAATCTAAGTGATCTTTAAGACCTAAAGACCAAGAAAGTGAGAAGCGTCCATAATAATCTGGAAGATTATTTCCACAAGCAGCTCCGCCGCCATGAAGTTGACCAATCACCCGGTGCTGATCATCAAAGAGTGGTGAGCCTGAAGAGCCCGGCTCCGTTGTTCCTTTAGAATAATCTGGAACTTGAACGTGAGTTGAATCACCTGGAGAAGATGAACCTCCGTAAGAAGAAAGTACTGTTGGAACAGTTGCAAATGAAATTGATTTTTCATCAACATTTGGATGATGGATCACTGTTGATTTTGTTCCGATAGAACCAGTTGCGTCCCAGCCAGCATAATTTACGCGATACTCAGCTTTGGGAGTTGAATTGAGTTTTACTAAGGTGAAATCCGATTTTCCTGAAGCTACAAGAAATGTTGAACCCGTTGTGAAGTCGGAGAGTTTTCCGTCCCGGGCACCACCGCACTTAGAAGTTTGATAGTTCCAGTAAGTGACAAGAGTGGCAGCATTGCTTGAATTGATTCTGCAATGGTTGGCCGTCATAAAATAAGGAGTTTTATCATTGTTAGTGTTGTTGACCATAAAGCCAGAGCAGAAAGTTGATCCACCAGATGAGATGACAGCTACTGAATTCACTTCTTTTTCCCAGCCTTTTGAATCAGAACAGGCCACATCAATATTACAGTCTCCAGATTTGTTTGTATTTTCAGCAAACGTTCTGAAGCCCTGACCGACTTGACCTAATTCAAGTTCCACCTGATCAAGTTCATTTTCTGCAACGTTAAGTTCAATGATTACATCATCACTCATGATAACTGGTGTCCATAATTCACGAGCAGCATTGTTATCAGCAGAAGTGAAGGCCCTCATAAACTGGGAACGGTCAGCAGAATAAATATTAAGCACTGCCCCTGCAGGTAAGTTAAATTTAGTAAAACCAAAGTTCAAAGAAACTGCATTAGGTGCGGTTACTTGGTGAGTCCAAGTATAGCCCTCAGCAGTCTGGCCCCAATTTTGGAATTCAGAAGGACTGATAGAAACTTTGTGAGGAACGGCAAAGCG
>CAMDDI010000281.1 GCA_945890905.1 Bacteriovorax stolpii | reverse complement strand
GGATATGTTTTAATTTCACTCATAATTCGTCCTTTGACAGCTTTATCATGGCACTGAGAAGCCTTCTTTTCTAGACTATATTGTGCTAAAAGATTTCAGATGCAATTTTTCAATATTCAAGTAGCTTCTCAACTTTCCGGCGTAGCTTCTGCCACCATTCGTGCCTGGGAAAAGCGCTATAATGCTGTCGTGCCTGAACGCGCAGATAACAAGCACCGCCTCTACTCAGAAAAAGACATTGAGAAACTCGCTTTGCTGTTTAAACTCACCGAGTTTGGCCAAAGCATTGGAAAAATTGCTCACCTTGAATTAGATGAATTAAAAGAAGTGTACTCTTCACTTCTTCATCGTCCCTATAATGAGAAAGAAGTTGTTACTCATCATCAGAACAAAGTTGATTACGACAAAATTCTCTCAAGCTTTTATCTGGCCCTTGCAGCATATAAACTCGATATCATTTCTCACGAACTGGATAAGGCAAAAAGTCTCCTTTCCCCACGAGAACTTTGTTTGAATATACTGGTTCCACTTTTCCGCGAAATTGGAATTAAAGTGGCCCATGGTGAAATGTCCATCGGACAAGAGCATACGTTAAGTGCGATCTTTTCATTTCATATTGGTCAGATGATCGGAATTCATTATCAAAAAAACACTCTGCGTGAAGACCTCATTCTTATTTCAACTCCTGAAGGTGAGCTGCATGAAATTGGAATCCTGGCTTCGGCCCTCTTGTGCGTTCACTACCAAATGAAATTTATTTTTTTAGGCACTAATATGCCAGCCGCTTCACTAGCAGAAGCTGCCAATGCTCTTAAGAGTAAGGCCATCCTGCTAGGTGCAACCAAAGGTCACGAACTTACAGACCAAAAAAATTTAAACGACTATCTTAAAGAGCTTGAGAATCAACTCACCCAGAAAACTGAAATTTGGGTAGGAGGAAATCTCAAGCCCTATGTAAAAACAGAATTAGAGAAGAGAAAGTTTAAAGTATTCTCATCACTTCACGAATTAGATGAGTTTTTGAATACTTTTTAAACTATTCGCACTGATAGGCAGTAGCGTACACTTGCATCTTGTTACCATTTGGAACTTCTTGATTAATAAAAATTCCCGAAGCTCCTAAATCGGCTGCTTGGTTAAGAGCGTGATTGAGAGCGAGTTCTTTGCTTCCTGCCTTATCTATCCCCACTACTTTACCCACTACAGAGCAACTAGCTGGCTTATTGGGGTAAACCTCAAGATCTTTGGCTTTGTTGGAAAGTTTTTGTTCACTCGAGCAGGCCATAACTAAAGAAATCAGAATTAAATACTTCATGAATCACTCCCAATTGGATTTTTGTTTTATAATCATACCTATATACCAAGGATTGGGCCATGAAAGCATCATTTCTGACTCTTTTGCTCCTCTTCTCCTGCACTAAGTACGCCACCCTTACCAAGGATGTAGGCGTACATGTTCAAAATGTGGAGATGGATCTTACCCACTTAAATGAAATTGAGTGGAATGTAGGTAAGAAGAAGGAACATAAAATTTCGCAAAGTTTTGTTTTTATCGTGGAATTGCCCAAACTCAAAAAGGAAGATCTGGATTATTTGGTGGATCAGAAAGGCATTGATGCCTGGATTATCCGTGTGATTCAGGTCCACGGTTCCGAGAAACAAGATTTAGGATCTTTCTATACTCTCTTTCGTCCACGTAAGCTCACTCGTGGAATTTCCACTGGTGCTGCTACCAGTGCTTCTGTGAAAATTTATTATGCGGCTTCTTACGCTTCAGAGCGCTTTAGAAATTTTAAGTGCCCACCCTTTAATCACAATCGCAAACTTGATGATATCAGCATTAAAGGAGAGACAGCTCCCTTTGAGATGTCCCTCAATGCTGCCATATCTTATCCTGAAAAAAGTCAACTCATTGAACTCACGCCAAGTGCTTTCAATGGTGGTCATTCCCTAGCTGGAGAATTTTATTTAGAAATTGCGGCCTATGATTCAAAAGACAAAATGATCCATTCTGCATTTAAGAGATTACCAAGATATGTGGCGATTGGACCTGAAGAGCAAATAGATATTCAGAGTTGTGCGGGTGTGCATCCAGAAATTGAATTATAAACAAACGGGAACCGAAGTTCCCGTTTCTGTTTTAAATAAAAACTAGTATCTAAGTTGGATACAGTGATAGTTCCAACCACCTGAGCGTCTTACTTCAAAATTACATTGAGAAAGAGCATAAGAACACTGACCGTATCTGTAATCAGTGTGACCATAAAAACGTCTAACAATACGGTTGTAACCATCAACCATAGCAACTTGGCAGCTCATAGTTGGAGCTGGACGTGGCATAGGACGTGGGTAGTAACGTCCTGGACCCGGACGATAATGTCCTGGACCTGGACGATAATGTCCTGGACCTGGACGATGATGTCCTGGACCTTGGTAACGACCTGGACCGTGGTGACGACCTGGACGGTGATGTTGAGCAAGAGCTGGAAGAGAAGCAACAATCATAATAACTGCAACAATTACGTTTTTCATAAAATTCCTCCTTAAAGGTTCTTGGCAAAACTATCTTTGTCTCAGCGTGATTAAAAGAAATTAAAACTGACTTTAGAAAAAATTTTGCCAGGGTCAGAGTGACCCTGGCAAACATGATCTAAGTACTAATAATTAAATTGAGTTTGTAAGCGAAAGAAGCTCCATCACAAGCAGAGCATTTTAACTTGGTGTTTGTTTCCATGAAACGATTGTATCGAAATTGAGCATGAGCAAAAGCAGGAATAGGACAAAGACCTTCATGAGATCTCCTTAATGGTGAACTGTGAATTTTTTATACTAAGCGCGGATCTTTGTTTGATAGGGTTTGGTTGAAAAGATGTCTTTTTCTTGTCCTGATGCTCTGTATTATTTACTCTCAATCACCCTATTTTCCCACCATCCTGTATATTGCGGGCCATTCAACCCACCCAAAAGAGAAGATGATGAAAAAGTTCCTCATTCCTATGATCTCCTTACTTGCTGTTACAAGTGTGGTCGAGGCCCAAAATATAGGCCGTTCACGTATCATGAAATTTGATGAACCGGGTGATGATCTTCCGATCTTCCTTGAGACCCAAACATCCTCATGTACTGTTCCGACTTTTGATCCAACTAATATGAGCCTTCCTTTGCAGCTCTTTTTAAATGGAGCAAGAACAACTGAGGCCCGTGATTTGGTAGGACTTATTACAGGCAATCTTGTTCAGAACGAAAATAGTAAAGTCATCTCCGACACATTTGCAGGTCAGGATATTGAGTACGTAGTTTCTGATACGTTTAAAGTGAACAACAATTCTGCAGGGACTAAAGTTCTTATTTGTCCGGAAGAAACTGAATACAAAGCTAACACTGTTGAGAGTGCTGCTCTCAACGTGACTTACTTTATCAACAAGACTTATAAAAAAGTAAGCGAACTCTTACCAACTGTTCAAATTGATCCTGTTGC
>CAMDDI010000280.1 GCA_945890905.1 Bacteriovorax stolpii | reverse complement strand
TATACATTTCGACGTGCAGATAAATCAATTCACCAGGGTAATCCTGCGACAAGTGAACTGACTAAAAAGACAATCATCCTCTATGATCTTTTTTTCACCTATACAGATAAATTGGGTGCCATTGGTCATGAGACTTCCCATTTTATTTTCCAAGATTTAACGGATCTCGAAATCACAGAATTTGAAAAGCTATCTGGATGGGAAATTGAAGCTAAAGACCGTAAAGTCTATGTCATTCCACCTAAAAATCCTCTCATGCCCGACTCAATACTAAACAACGAAGAGGATTTTACGAACCATACGGAGATGTATATCTCCAACCCCACCAAACTAAAGAAAATCAATCCTAAAATTTACGAATTCTTTCTCAAGAGGTTCCCGAAATGAAGAAACTAATTTTGTCTCTGCTCTTTTTAATTTCTGCTTGCACATCAAGTGCCGAGAATAAAAAAAGTAAATATTTAGTTTTGAATGATTTATGGGAAAAGCGATCAACTAGAAGTGAAGTGACTAAAGTGTTAGGTAATGACTATGTAGAAACAGACTCAGGCATTATGTATCGATATCCAAATTCGAAGAGGCCGGAGATCGGACTGTTTTTTGATTCTTCTGATAGACTCATTGAGCAGTTTGTATTTATGCCCGAGCAAGCACTACAACAGTTCAAATCTGCTATCGACTGCAAGTGGCAGGAAGCCGCAGAAAAAAAAGATATTGCTCATTATCAGAGAATAATTAAGAAAGGCATCTGCCCCGCCCTATCTATTAGCTACGAAACCTATTTAGATCTAAATGCATATGAAGTGCGGTGGAAGAGATAGGATGGTTCGGCTTCTTTAAAGAATGGCGCCCGCGGTTCTAAAGTGGACGAACCACTCACCATCCCAAGAAATTATGGAGTTGAGTGGGTTGCGCCAAGGGTGGATCTGAGGGAGCTGGCACTTCTTCGTTTTATTCAGGGCAAAACAGAGCGAGAATTGGCCCAATACTTTGGTCGGTCTAAGACTGCGATCCATGAGCTGCTGGGTAGGATGATTAAGAATAACTTTAAGCATGCCTGCCTCACCAATGAGGAAAGGGAGTGTATCAAATGGGAAAATTGATTTCTATTGCAACAGTTCTTGCCACGATGACGGTGGCCTCTGGCAATTTACCGTGGATACTGAAGAAAGTTCGGCATGCCCAGATTCAGCTTCTTTTGGATTATCAGGCTTCGAAGTGGCCTAAGGCGATGACATTACCAAGCAGATAGAAAAAGCCCTGAGATTTTTTAAGTCTCAGGGCCGGTTTGATTTTGCTAGCGATAAAATTTAGGACTTGGTTCTATGACTAATGGTTAAATCGTTTCCGCTAATTATTAGTCAACCACATTACCATAACAGCGATTGAAAAATGCTCCACCTTCGTTGATACTCACGTCGATAGGATATGTGAGATGAAAGTCACTCCCCCAACTCACAACTATGTTACAAGTCGTCGGAGTAGTTTCGATTTCTACCTTGGTTACCTTTAGGCCTGCAGCGACAAAGCCCTCAGTTCGATAATTTGGAGCATTGTAAGTTTCTTTACTGGTCATCGCTTTCTCTAAATCATTCATAACTAGGGCAATGCTTAATTGGTCTTCAAAAACTTTCGGGGCCGGTTTCATCCTAACGGCAGACCTGTCGGATTGAGCGAAAGCAGAAGCTGAAAAAAGAATAATAACCATCAAGAATTTCATAAAATACCTCTTTGAGATAATGCCCCGATTTTCACCGAGTACGGATAAGTATTGAATCTATACAAAGCAAAATGGAAGCCAATACTCAACAGTTCTAAGTCACTAGTAACTCGAAATATAGTGACAAAAAAACTATCGGCCGCAAAAAGATTGCACACCTCAATCTAATCTCTAAACCCCGAACCAATGATTTTTAACCACTTCGATTTAGCCTTTGAATCCAATTCGACCGTAGTAAAAGACTAAAAATCAGCGCTTTACGTAAAAGCAACGCTTTGCTGCGTGTGATCTTAACCTGTTGTGTGATTTAAAGAAATTTGGTCCGCAAAGGGCAGCTTAAAAAAAGGGGGAAATATGTAAATGGAAGGCGGGATGAGAGACGGGTGATGCTGTCCCCTCATTATAATACGCCAAAGAAACTCACACAATTTGATTTATCAACTCGAGCAACCTTTTGATGTCACCAACCGTGTCCGTGGACTCCTACGTCCACAAAAGGAAATGCCTCATGAATTCTGCCTACCTCTTAGCGGGTATCAGTCTTTTTTTGTTCATTTTGAAAACGCTCATGATTTGGAGCAAGACCAACCTCCCAGCAAACTTTGTCTGGCAAGGAATTAGCTTTTTGAACTCTTGCATTCCATATTCATGGTTTTTGTGGGGAGGGTATCAAATCGCCCTATATGAGCAGGGAAGAAAAATTGAATCGGCCAGGGAGCTGAATAACAAGCACGATCTCGAAATTCAGATAGAAAAATCCCGGCGCTATAAAGTTGAAAAGGAGCTGAAGGAAATCAAACGTCATCTTCGTGAAGTCGAAACAAAACATCGCTCAGAAATTTCCGCGCTTAAATCCGAGACACAAAAGAGGTCTCGCTCGGCCAGTGATGCAAACGATGCCGCTCTAAGGAGTCTTCTATGATTACAACAAGAGACCTTGAGATTTTCAAAAAGCTTCACAGCTACGGAATGCTTTCCACGAAACAAGTGAATGAACTCGTCTTCAGCTCAATTGCTATCACCACTGTGCTTCGACGTCTCCGGCTTCTGGAGACAGGCTCTTATGTGAAAAGAATCCTGGGACTTGAGTCTCAAGACGTCCTGTGGGTATTAACCGAGAAAGGTGCATCTAAGATCGGCCTAGAAGTGCCCAAAAAGAATTGGAGTAAAAGCATGCTGGAGCATGACTTCAAACTTTTGCAACTCAGACTGCGAATGGAGGGATGTGGAATCGCTCGCTCATGGAAACCAGAGCATGAAATTCGATCCATGATTTTCAAGCAGAGTGGTTATCGTGGAGCAAAAGAAAAGCTCATCCCTGATGGACTCATGAGCGTTGAAGTCAACGACCGAATGGAATCTATCAGTGTGGAAATGGAACTCACGTTGAAAAACTCCACCCGCTACGATCAGACGTTTCGGCGATATGCTGGCAAAGAGAACATTCATGCAATCTGGTACGTGGCACCGACTGAAGGAATACTAAACCAAGTTTTTAGACGGTGGAAGAAAACAAAGGAGCTTTACCGCATCCCCAATCTTTATCTTTCTCTCCTCGGTGAAGTCACTAGCGATCCACTAAGGGCGCGGCTAATGGGCGAAAAAAGTTTCCAGATCGAAAGAGCATGGACTGCTCACCTCCCTGCTCAGAGAGTGAGCAAGGAGAGCAGCATTCAAGAACACAGAAAAACTGATTTAAGTTCAGAAGATCACACACCAATTGAGGAGAATGTTGCATGACAAGGCCGCCTCCTCCAGCACTGACCT
>CAMDDI010000279.1 GCA_945890905.1 Bacteriovorax stolpii | reverse complement strand
CTCCTCCAAATAATAAAAAAAGCCTCTGAAAGTGACAACGATCAGAGGCTTTTTTTATTTGTTTAATATCATTCAAATGTGGTTCTTCTCCCTTAATGGTGGAACACACCTGTCTGACGACAATTTAAACTACCCATCAACGACAATTAGAATTACCCATCGTCTGATATAATCATGTCACATTTATTTGTTTGTCTTGATGGTACTTTAATCAGAGAAACTCTCTAGCCTCCCATGAAGCATTTACACCCACGAAATTGGACGGTGTAAACTCTTTGATCAGCCCATACGGGTAAGTTGTTAAAAATGTCGTAAATTGGAACTCAATTACAATCTTGGCATTTGAAGCTCGAATTCAAATAATCTGATTTCTGACTATAAACTGATCTTGAGAATTCGACATTAATGGGGAAAGTTTTGAGATATTCAATTTTATCGTCTCGCAGTGAGAATATCATCGCGAGATTGTTCCAGACGGCTTGCCCACCGTGATAAGTTGCGACGGCAAACTCATAAAATCCATCGTTATTTAAGTCGACGAGGAACTGACCAGGTATTAGAGGAATAAAGTAGGCGCTATTCCATAAAGCACCATATTCTTGAGAAAAAGTTTTATCCCAGAGGACGTTCTTATTTCTTCTAAGAAAAAGGCGTTGATGATTTGGCTTCCCACCATATGATTCTAAGTGAGCAAGGATGATTTCGTCTTGGTTGCTGATCTTAAGATAGTTTTTGTCCCACAGCGTTTCGACATATGGATCTGCTTCTTTTGCAATAACACTAAGACTTAGAAGCACGATACTTGGCCATAACATTTTTGGCATATTCTTCTCCATCATCCCAGTGGTAATAGCCTCTAACGGCGTTAAAAATGTTCTTTGTTTCTTTACGTGGAATACACGAAAATTTGTAACTGAACCATCGAATCCCCCTAGCAATAGAGATACAGGATATTTTCAGGTAGTAGGACAATCTGTTTACCTCTGTTCTTTCGACGATGGGCCTTAACGAAATATTTAACACCCTTTTGGGATATTTTAGCTTGGCGTTTAACCACATGGTGGCCAGGAGGTGCCATTTTTAATGTTGGGGGACGCTTGATTAATGACATGATTCTATTCTAGAGATTTTGTATTTCAGTGTCCATGTCGAAAAGGCGCCAGTTTGACTGGCCTTGATAATCCTAAGCAGTTTTTTTTATGCGAGTTTCGAGAGTTAGGCCCACAGATTCCAAAAGTTTTAAAACTCGATCAATTGTAACCTTTTGAAGGCTTCCAGACAAAATACCAGTTACAGCGGAGCGAGGAAGTCCCGATCTTTTTGACATCTCAGCATGGGTCAGCTCCTGTTCTTTTGAAGCTTTTAAGACGGCAGAAATAAGTTCAGCCTTGAGAACTGCTTCAAGACTGCGTGCTTTCGATATATTCAATTTTTTTGATAAGTCTGAGGAAGTAGTTTTCTTCATTTCATGGTCCTTTTTAGTCTACCTTTCGCTATTTCTATATCTTGCTTAGATGTGGCCTGAGTAGTTTTCTTAAAAGCATGAAGGATCCATATCTGAGAAGCCCCAACAAAAAAATAAATCACACGATAAACACCTGATCTATCCTTTAATCTCAACTCATGAACCCCTTTCCCGATGCTTGGCATCGGGCGAGATAAAGGCATCGATAATACATGACCACGCTCCAAACGTGTAACGTCGTCAGCTAAGTCCTCACGTACCTCATCTGGCCAATCTAATATTTCTTTATGACACTGCTTGAGGATTTCAATCGCCAGGGATAAATTGTCTCATATTTAAGACATCCTATAAAGTAGATAAAGCCGTGGTTGCAATTTGGAGCTTTGCCACTCAAATGTTCGCCAATGGTGTTCCTGCTCCAATCGTTATGAAATATCCATGGTGGAAAAATACTTCCACCATGGATATTTATCTTCGCCTCGCAGGTTTAGATACCAAGGGAGCTACAGAATGTTTAGGGTTCTCTCCTCAAGACATTAACTTCAGCGATAATCAAGTCAGTATTTTCAACAAAGGAAGAAATTAATGAACTCAGTAACAATTCCTGGAATTGAAAAGATGATCTATATTATTCGCGGTCAAAAAGTGATGCTAGATTCTGATCTGGCCCAACTTTACGATGTCCCGACCAAGGCTTTTAATCAGGCCGTGAAAAGGAATCTTGAACGATTCCCTGACGATTTTATGTTTCAACTCACTGATGTAGAATTTGAAGAGCTAAAAAATCTAAAGGGTTCAATTGAGAGTTATGGTGGTCGACGATACTTACCAATGGCCTTTACTGAATGTGGTGTGGCGATACTTTCAAGTGTTCTAACGAGTTCGAGAGCGGCCCAGGTGAACATTTCCATCATGCGAACTTTCATTAAATTGAGGAGTTTTTTGGCGATGGAATCTGGGCTGGCCGAAAGAGTGGGAAAACTTGAGAAAAGCACAAACCATCTATTCAAGGTAGTTTTTGAGAGACTCGATACCCTTGAGGAAGCCGAGCTTCCCAAGTATGAGCACCCTCACAACAGGAAAAGAATAGGCCTAAAATCCAAAGGTGATTAAACTAAAAAACTTGAGGTCACAAACTGTGACCTCAAGTTGTTCTGCTTAATACCCCCATCTCTGGCCTACTAAACTCCACACCGATTCTGATATGGCCGAACTTTAAGAAGTAGAGACAAGAGCATTCAATCAAAGCTGATTTCCAGAAGATTTTATGTTCCAACTTACTGACACTGAATTTTATGAACTGCAACGTTTAACCAAGTCCAAGTCAGAAGGTCGAGGTGGTCGAAGAAAACTTCCACTCGTTTTTACTGAATCAGGTGTGGCGATGCGCTCAAGCGTTTTAACAAGTCAAAGGGCCCATCAAGTGAACATAGCCAGTACATTATGAGAATATTCACTAAACTGAGAAGTTTTCTCTTACTCGAAAATCAAATGAATGACCGCATGAGTAAACTCGAAGAAAATACGAGTAAGCTCTTCAAGATCGTTTTTGAAAGACTGGATTCAATAGAAGAAGAAATTACGCCGCATCTCCCAAGAGGCCGCTCGAAGATAGGTCTTAAAAGCAAAGAGTAAACTTGAAGTCGCAACTTGCGACTTCAAGTCCTTAACTCATTATTTTTATTGAATTAAAAGATTAAAGGTCGCAAATTGCGACCTTTAATCTTTAACAAACAGTCTTTTTTCTTGTCTCAAACAACAATCGTCGTTCAATCAGGTTTACTTTTTTATCTTTGCTAAGGATGCTACGAAACGTATCTAACTTATTCATATACTTGGGTTCCTAAAGAATCCTCCCTGATAAATTTTATTTCTATCCCGGTCCAAAAGATGGGATGTCCGATTAAGAATGTTTTTGTAGGTCATGGATTAGATTTCGATTATATGTCGTCGGCCTGAAGCTTTCTTAACTGCCCCCTTGTAATGGTGTTAATAACCCTTGAAGAAGCTTCTCGTTATAAAAATAAATAAACAAATCCAAATGATCTTTTAACCGAATTGGATCCTTTGTCGTGCACCAGGTTTTTCTCACAAGCCGGTTCACG
>CAMDDI010000278.1 GCA_945890905.1 Bacteriovorax stolpii | reverse complement strand
CCTGATCCGCGCACAGGTGCTGTGGTGGTTAGATCCTCAGCGGACATGGTTTCAAACTGTGCTTCCATGCTTGATATGGGTATGACTAAAAAACCAGTCTCAGGTGCTTCGGCCTATGTCATCGATGTGAAATTTAAAAGTTGTGGCGATGGTGTTGCTCAGTGTCCTTACCAAGTCGTAAAAGTTGAGAACGGAAGATTTAAAGAAACAGTTCAAAATTCTTATTCACCCAATCTTGCTGGTTATCAGAAGTGTCTAGAAGATGCTGGCGTCGTTGTTAATGGAGCAGTTGTCCCTGGTGCCATTCATAAAGGACCTTTCTCCAAAACTTTCCAAGGTGCGCGTGATACAGCTGATATTTTATTTGCTTCTCACGGTGTGAGCTCTGCTTTAGAAGGTGCTCAGTATGGTGAGTTTAGAGCAGTGAATGGTTGCGATTATTATGAAACTTTAAATCCTAATATTACGCAGATTAAATCAGCTGCAGACTTAGAAGCTGAAGAGCTTGCAGATAGGATTGCTTCTTTTGAAAATTGTGAGATTAGCCAGAGAGGTGCACTTAACGATTTGATTAATGAGCATGCTTTAACTGGTGAAATGGTTGAGTTGCGAGACCGACTCTATCTTGCGGCAGCCAGAAATGCTGCAACTGATATCACCAATGGCGAACTTGGCAAAGGCTACCGCCAGATCATGGAAGACTTTGAAGAAGTTTTAGTTAAACCCAAAATTGATAGACTCAAAAGTTTATATGAACAGTTAAGTGATGCTGATCCTGAAAATAGATCCAGCATTCAAGCTGAGATTGATGCCCTTCAAGCACAACTTGTCGCTTTAAATGAAGCTCCTTTCACTCCTGCCGTTCTTGAAAAACTCGTTTCATCTGGAAAATTTGAAGACGCCAAAATGCTTGCCGCACTTAGAATTGATATCAGTGCCTATTCTAATCTTGGTAAAACAGTGGCCGGTCAAGTGGTGACACTTGCGGTGATTGATACAAAAACTTCTGATGCCCGAATTGCTTTCAATAACAGAATGAGAGATGAGCAATCAAGATTTGAAGTTCGTACCGGTGCAGTCACTGGTGAGGCCCAACGTTACGCCAACGATGCTCGCCAGCTCGCACGTCGGATTCAGAATACAACAGCAGATTTTGATCAGAGAATAGCCCAAGAGTACGCTAAACTTCAGCCAGGTGGATTTTGTAGTGCTCCTTGGAGAAATAAACCGAGATGTGAAGCCGAATCTGTGGCTCTTATCCAAGGTTGGAATGAGCAGAAGTTGAGATTAAACGCGGTAGATACTGAGCGCATGAATGAGCTAGTGGCCAAGGCCAATGAGTTTCTTGTATTGGAGAACGAAGCTCGCCGCACACGTGGAGTGAGTGGAGATGTAACGGTTGATTTAAGTGTACCTGAATCATCACGAACAAATCCAGATCTCGAAGCCCAACAAAATTTTGAAGCTCAGCGGTATGCCTTAAGTCAACAAGTGATGGCCCAACAGCAAGCTCAAATTATGGCCCAACGTCAGCAGTCGCTTTATCCAAGTAACGGAGGAGCTCCAGGGCAATTCCAGTTTCAAAACCAGTTTCAAGGCCAGACTCAATTTAATGGTGGGTATAATCAGTACATGCCACAGCAGCAGTTTATGCCTCAACAGCAATTCTCGGGCTACAACCAAGGCTACCAACAATTTGGTCAGCCTCAGTTAGGAGCTCAGAATTTTAATCCTAATTTGTATGGAAATTTCAATACAGGATTCTCACAACAGGGACCGATGATGCAGCAGCCTGGATATAATCCCTATCAAGCAGGCTACAACTTCAACATCCGACCTTTTGGTAATTAGAACTCGAGAGTCGCTCTCAAGCTTCCACCGTGAACGTTTGAGATCGACAGCTCTTCGGCCGTGTTGGTGAAAGCATAGTAGTCTCCCACAAACCAATAGCCGTAAGAACCGGTGATGGTGACATTCGGATTCCAGCGGTAATCAAATCCCAAATCGATTTCATAGCCCATATCTTTAGACTGCTTCTGAGATGATGTGAAAGAATAATTTTCTTCATGATGATAGGCGCGCGGTCCAGCTTTAGCAGACTCCATGGCATTGGCCATGATAAAAGCACTCTTCCAAGTCCATTTATCAGATTTGTAATTTCCAAACAGCTTATAAAAGCGCGTGTTGTTTACAGAAGCATCAAAGATGGAGCGCCCACCCTCATTAAATGAAGCGTAGTTGTAGCGAAACATAAGCTCAGCAATATGATAATTGGGGTGAAGGTATGCGGCTTCAAATTTTTGAGATGAGCCTTTATCGCCATTTGCTTGACCAGCGTTTAATCCCATATCCCATTTAGGATTGAATTCATATTTTGATTCTAAAACGTAGGCCGTAGTAGAGAGTTTTGAATTCCCTGTACCGTCAGAGTAAACATTTCCGTAATCACCAGATTGGAGTGATCCTTCAAAAGCAATTTTGAACTTGTTCCATTTTTTTGAAACGTAGGGCTCAATGACTGTTACAGAAGTTTTTCCACGCTCGATTCCTGTCGCAGTTGTGCTGTTGGAAGAATAAAGAGTGGCTTTTCTTTCTGATGATCTTTTTGCGTATTGAATGCTCACAACAAGATCACGGTTTTTATTATCGTATTGAGCTGACATACCGAGTTCTCTGACATCCCATCCACCAGCAGGTTGAGAACCAACGGTTCCAGTTGCAGAGTTATTATTGTAAGAAGAAATTTTTGAATAATAAGGAACGAGACTGAAATTTCCGATTTTCATCGTAGCTTCAATTCCGTCATACATCGTTAGGAAGCGGTCCCAAGAATCATTTCCATTATCCCAAACAATTCCTAGTCCGTAGTGCTTAGACATACGACCAATTTTTACAAGAGCTGTATCTGCATAGAGCTCCATGTACATTTGGTTTACGTTGAGTGCACTTCTTTGGGCGGGTGTTGTGAAGAAGTAAGAGTTGTTGGCAGCACCGGAATTATTAGCGGAGGTCTGTTGATTATTTGCAGCGTTGTCTCCCGCAAATCCTCCACGAAGATATCCAGATGAAAGCTCACCTTTTAGAGTTACGCCATCATTAACGATAATAGTGGGATTGAGTTTAAAAACATAAGTTTGAAAATTTGCACCGCTGTCACCATTGCGAATACCTTGCGTACCGGTGCGAGGAGTTCCCGCGGTGGCATCAGGTTTTTGTGCGGCTGTGATAGAGTCTTTGGTGCGACGTAAATTTGAAATCATAGTCGTGTCAACACCGAAGACCCCAGTCCAGTCGATGGGCAAAGCCATGGCCGAATTGATGCTTAGTGCAGAAATAAAAACAGTACTAGCTAAACGAAACCTCGTAACGGTCACGGTGACTCCTATGAATGAAAAAATTATTATCACTATAGGAAATACGCCTTAATGTGGGAAGTCCGAAGCTCAAAAATAGGGGCATTTTAATTTGGATGACTTGCAAAAAAGCTTTGGTTAATCTATATTCCTTTGAACGCATAAAGTTTTTGTAGGGGTGTCGACAAGTGGTAAGTCAGCAGATTTTGATTCTGCCA
>CAMDDI010000277.1 GCA_945890905.1 Bacteriovorax stolpii | reverse complement strand
TTGAATTTCTTCTTCAGAGAGTCCTGATACCTTTTGCTCCAGATCCTTAATTTCAACTACCGCCAATTTAGATTCTTTAATTTTTTGTGGCTGATTTCTGTAAACCTCCACGGTACTTAGCACCGTTGCCGGGGACTTTGATTCAGTTTTCTTTTCATCAGCAAAATAAATCCCCCCAATTAAAGTTAAAGAACTCAAAGCAAAAATTAGCTTCTTCATTTGATTCTCCTTATTCCATGGAAAAGCTAACTGAAACGGGAAGTCCATCAGTTGAGCTCACTAAGTTGACAACTTTCTTTTTACTAATCTCTATTAGATTGGCCGAGGCGTCCAAGGTTTTAGGAACAAACAACACATCCATCAGGCCTTTGATGTTTTTCTCCACCACCTCTGAATCCTTTTGTTGCAACTCTTCTTCTAAAAGGCGACTCATTTGAAATCCCAGTCGAGCAGCTTTAGAAATTTGACTATCTGAATTTAGAGATAAAATTCGATTGAGCTCTGGAGTCAGGCTCTTGTGATAAAAGGCCTCAAGGTCTTTGACTTGTTTTTGCCCTAGACTCACTGATGAGTTAACTACAGTAGAGAGAACTACGTTGCCCTCATATAAGTCGCAGGCAACATCCAGACCCAGTACCTTGAGCTTGTTTCCTTCAACAACAATTTCAGAATCACTGAGTCCAACTCTGCGAGAGAAGTTTATGAGTGCGTTTTTTTGACCAATAGGCTCAATACTAAAGCTCTCTGCTTCGGCCACGTCAATAGAAGTGGTAGCAAGGGTTTGGGTATAAAAGGGGAGAGAGTCCTTATTTAAGTCGATAAATGATTGAGCACTTAAGTCTATGGTGCGATCAATTACACTTTCATTCATCTCAAAATACACCTGAAAGTCATAAACATTCATGGGTGAATTAATGAGAGGAGTCTTTCTCCAGCGATCTACCCTCCTTGAGATGTTGGGGATTTCCACTTGTCTCTCGGCCATGGCGATGAGCCTGTGATATGAATCACAAGCCCCCGCTAGTTCAGAGTTAAGCATTTTAAATTTTACGTTCATATTTGAAACTTGTGGTGCCCTCCAAAATGGAGTTTTGAGCCACTGAGTTTCTGCTGCATGAGTGGCCACACTTGTGAGTGTGAGCATTGTGGCAAAAAATATTTTTTTCATAATCATTTCCTTATCTGTAAGAAGAAATCCAAGGTTTCATAACCACTTTCTCACGTGAGTACGTCTCATGCTGAAGAGCAGTCTGGGTGTTGAGATAGCTTGCTGTTGTTGAACTACTTCCAAAAATTGCCGTGAGAGTCTTAATTCCAATGGCAGCTGCTTGGCAGTAGACATTTTTGGAGCAGGCCTTGTTGTTTTCTAATGAAGTCCCCAGAACAGTTCCGCCATTAACTGGCAAAGTGGGAGCAATTAAGATTCCAGGATTGGCCACATGAGGAAGACCAATGGCCGCGAGTCTGCCAAAAATTTGATTTCTCATTTCTCTTTCAATCTCCGCTTTTTCATCGTCAGTAAATGAATTGGATTCATCTTGCTCTTCCCAGACCACGTCAAATGCGTCTTTGAAAAAAGTTCTCTCTTCTACTGAACTCCAACTCTTAGACTTGAAGAAACCACCTTTGGTGCCGCTTTTCATGATTTTTTGATACACTTTACTCATGGTGTATGATGCTGTGGCCTTGGCTATAAACGAAGTTGGATATTCATAAGATACAGTCATGCCATACTTCATTTGATCGCTCCCATTAGGAAGATTGATATCAAAATATTCAGGATGCAAAACAGGGCAAGTTCCAAGGAGACTTAAACGAACATTTCCTGTGGTGTTTTCAGGATAAGAGGGAAGGGTGAGTTTACCTTCAGAATAAGTTCCACCCATGTCATAACTCATAATCGCTCCACTAGTAGGAATACTTGCTAGCTGGGCCACACTGGTGGTGATCACAGCGTTTTGAGTTTGAATTTTTTGGAAAGCATAACCCGGATTGGCGTTTTTTAACTCTTCAACGTTTAAGTCCCATTTGTTGTCAAAAACGATGGCCGCACGAGAACCTTCCATTTTGGCAAAAGAAGAATAGATATCTAGAAATGTGCCGTGAAGTTTTTGAAGACGGGCACGGATATTTTCCCAAGAGTCTTCAATATCTTGAAGTTCAGCAATAATGGCATCACGGGCAGCTTTTTTCTTCTCATAGGCGCGGACTGTCTGAGCTTGCGAGATCACAATTTCACGTCTCTGAATAGTGAGATCGCGTTTCTCATTTCGAAGATCAACAATCTGGTCACCAAGAGTGCGGCAATACTGAGTACAGGCAGAAAGTTCTTCTCGAAGAGTTGTGAGTTGCGACTCAATGATGCCTACACGGTTGTCAATGGAGTCCAGATCTTCAAGTCGGCTGATGGCCACATAATTGGCCAAATCTTCACGGGCTCGAGCTAGCTGGTTCACTTTGTTATCTAGCTTGTATTTTGAATCTGCTTCCAGGGCAACTAGATCATTGAGTCTGCGACTTGTCTCACGACTATAAGATTGAAGATCTCCCATTTCTCTGCAAAAACCCACGTTAGCAGTAATGGTATGAAGGCCCAGAACTTCTGAAGTTCCTGAATTGGGCGGCATAACCCAGAAGACATGATCATCATCAGATTCAGCGATAATGTTTGAGTTGGTGGGATTTTTGATTTCACTTAGACGGGTGGGATTTTTGGGATAAATAGTGGGAACAGCAAAGGAAGAATTCAACAGGCCCAGACTGGTCAGGAACAAAGCAATTTTAAAAGAGTTCATACACATCTCCTTGGTTTTGTGTGTGGACCCCAACATGTCAGAAATTTGCTTAAAGCAATGATAACTAAGTCGATCTTAGAAGCAGGTTTTTCTAAAATGAAATCTATTTGTCAGAAGTGGTAAGTTTATTTTAGCAAGGACGTCATCAAGTCAGACTTTGATATAAATATAATCTTTTTTACAGAAAAAATACGCTTAGAACTCCAGTACGGAGCTCTTGTTGATTTTGAACTTCAACTGAACTTCCGGCTGGGCCTCGGTAGAGATTGGTTGTTTAAAAAATTCCTGTGGAAGTAAAATCATTGCGAAATAGTAACTCCGGACCAAAATGGGATTTTATTTGCTGTAAACGTTGTAATCGATGTTTTTATATCCGGTATTTAAAATGAACTTGATAATTTCTGCCTTACAGACCCTTGGAAAGAAGTTTTCTCGAAATGCTATCTGGCCTTGAAGCGTTGTCCCTGTTTGGATAAATCTAACTTTGCAGTGATGCATTTGATAGGTTTTATCTAAGAGCTCATTCATCGCCGGATCGGTGAACATGAGTTGAAGTTCGCTAACAGTGGATGACTCAACGAAAGTAGCGACTTCGGCGCTAAAAGCAGAAAAAGATAGGGTTAGAAAAAGCATCAAAATGGGCATAAATACCTTTCGAGAGACGTGCTTTCTTTGCACGATAAGAAAGATTATCGTGCAAAAAGGGTGGTTTCGGAACAACTTTTCAATGATTTAGTGATCCAGATGAACCCTTCTCATAAATTCATCTTTGGTGAT
>CAMDDI010000276.1 GCA_945890905.1 Bacteriovorax stolpii | reverse complement strand
CAAAAGAGTAGTCATTAACCGTTCTTACAATGATGAAGGAGTTTTTTTCTTAAAACAGTATTTAAAACCTGGTGCTGTGATAATTGATATTGGTGCCAATATCGGTCTTTTGACTTGTGCTTACGCTAAAAGATATCAAGATTTGAAGCCTGAAATTTATGCCATTGAAGCTGTGGAAGATAATTACAAATTGCTAAATAAAAATATCGAAATCAATGGTTTTAAAAACGTAAAAACATTCCGACTGGCCCTAGGTAAAAATAAAGGGGAAATCACTTTCAAACTTCCGTTTAAGGGTTTCACGGGGAATGCTGTAGGAAACAATATTTTAAATAATGAAGATATTGAATCTGTTAGTAAGACCCATTTTTATGAAGAAGTTGTACCCCTGAATACATTGGATGCATGGGCTCAAGAAAATCATATTGAGAAATGTGATTTTATTAAAATTGATGTTGAGGGTGCGGAGATTGCTGTTTTTGAAGGTGGTATAGAATTTATCAAAAAGACTCGTCCAGTTATCCAGAGTGAATTTAATCGTTACTATGTAGAAAGTCAGGGTATGAGCGTTAATGATTATGTGAATTTTTTTGAAAGCCTAAACTATGAATGTTATGTGGAAGATCATAAATATTTTAGCCGTCTAGATCCACAAAACTTCCCTCATCACCTGGTAGATCTGCTATTTGTTCCAAAAAAATCATAGGGAAAAAGACTATCGAACTCGATCTCCTCCTAACCCTTATCTCCAAATAAGTGAATCTCCTTTAACCCCATGGGGGCATCGGAATGTTTTTCTATTCAGTGTGTACGCGCTCTTGCGAGTGAATGAAGTAAGAGAGTTATACTTTCTCAGTCTTGAAACATAGTGTTAATTTCGTCGGGTTACAGCAAATCTTGCCTCGTAGGTTAAAATAAGAAAGCACCTTAGCCTTAAAGAATCAGATTAAGGAGACAGGATGAAAAACTTATTAACCGCTTCTCTCGTATTATTGTCGATGCCAACGTTCGCCGAAGTGATTTCACTTTCAGCAAACAATGGTGAAAGCTCAGTTGAAGTAAAAAATGTTCAGGCCCGTGGATCGTATGTTCATGAAGTTCGCTTCAACATCGCCAAAATCGATGCTGTTGCATTCCCTTCTCATCCAGAGTTCAAAATGCTTTCTGAAAAGAATCTGGCATTTTCTCAAACCGTTGGTGAAGCAAGGTTACCTTTCAAATCTTTGGTTGTAGTTGGTCGTCCACAGGACATCAAAGTAACAATTGATTCACGTGATGCTGTTGAAGTGAGTCTTCTCTCATCTCCTGCTCAAGAAGAAGACTGTCGTTGCGAAGTACAAAAAGCTAAAAAGTGGATATCTAAATCAGCACAAAATGGCTTTTATAAAGTTGAGTCTCTCGGAAAATACCGTGGACAAGATTTAAGTCGTGTAACGATCTATGCAGCTGAAAGTGATTATTCTGCTGGAGTAACCCGCTTCTATCCAAATCTTACGGCTCAAGTTGAATCCAGTGCTTCTTTGAAGAGCATCATGACCGATAAGATCGTATCTGAATACGACTACCTCATCATTTCTCCAGAATCTTTGATTGAAAGCTTAAATGAGTTTGTTCAATTTAAAACCGCACAAGGTTTGAAAGTTAAAGTGACCCGACTTGAAGACATCGGTGCGGCTACAGACAAAATTAATACTTACATAAAGTCTGAATACTCTGTTAATCAGTTTAAGTACGCGCTTCTTGTGGGAACAGACTTACTACTACCAAATTATAATGTAAAAACTTCTGGTAGTTCTAAAACTCCATCAGATTACCCATACTTTTTGATGGATACTGCAGACATGGTTCCTGATGTTCAGTACGGCCGTGTGGTTGCATCCACTCCTGAAGAAGTTGTTCGCCAGACTAAAAAATGGATGGACTATCAGGATCGTTCTTCAGAAGCTTCTCAGTATTTACATATGATTGGTATCGCTTCTAATGAAGGAAGTGCCCCCTCTGATAATGAATATGTAAAAGGTATGGAAGCCGATCTTAATGCTAAGTTCAATACCACTGCGAGCCACTTCTATCAGGATGATACAACATCTAAGCCAGCAAATATTAACCAAGCCTTCAATGCTGGTGCTGGTTGGTTGATTTATCTTGGTCATGGATCTGGCACTAGCTGGGGATCAACTGGTACTTCTTATACAAATACCCATGTTAAACAAATGGATAATGCTCACGTGTTAAAACCTGTCATTATCGATGTGGCCTGCCAGAATGGCATACTTCGTAAGGGTTACTTTGGAGAAACATTCTTAAACGCGACTAATGCTAGTGGTGAAGCCATTGGTGCAGCAATGTACCTTGGTGGATCGGTTAACATCTCTTGGCACCCACCTGCAATTATGGCCCGTGGTATGGTTAAGAGATCTATTGAACAAAACCTTGATCAAATTGGTGATGTTTATTTCCAAGGCCAACTCTACCTTCTTGAGAACCACACTGATGTTGAAGCGGTTAGAGATAATTGGGAGTGGTACCACTTGTTTGGTGACGCTAGTTCAAAAGTTTATTTCCAATAATCAATCTTTGATTTCTAAGGGTCCGCTTTGCGGGCCCTTTTTTTTGCCTTCTTGACGAAAATTTTGGTTGTGAAATAATGGGCCATTCAAGGAAATCACAGTGTTGCTATTAACAACTCCAGATTATTTGCCAAAATTAGGCGGGCTTAGCAGCCATACACTCAACGTGGAAAAAGTTCTCAAAGAATTGGATATTCCCTATGAGCTGTTTCATTGGAAAAATTATCAAGAGATAATGAAGTATCCTAAGGATAAGCTTAATACTTTTGACTACATTCTCAATATTCATTCTGGTTTTCACATGCATATGCCTAAGGCCCGGGCCCGTGTCATTAATTTTGTAAATGGTGCTGAGATTTTATTCTATTCACCGAATTTACTTAAACACACTGTGAAAAATCTTTTGCGGAAGAAAAGTTTAAGAAGAGTAGAAGAAGCGCATTGTAATATCTTCATCTCTGATTTTACCTTTCAAACTCTAATCAAGAAGGGACTTAAGCCCGATTACTCACGAGACATTATTTTTCATATGGCAGTGGATGTAAAAGATCATAAGTATGTTCCAAAAGAATGGAATGCTGAAGTTTTGAAGTTCATCATTGTGGCCAGAGACGTACCACACAAGAATTTTGCTGGAGCAATCAAGTTCTGCGAAGAGGTTCAGGAGAAATCGGGTCGAAAAGTGGAATTTATAACAGTTACCAATAAGAAATTTACCTCAGATAAGATCATCATCTCTTCCCATGTGAATCCAGATAATAAGCAGCGTGATGATTTGCTAGCTGAAGCCCACATTAATTTGCTTTTTTCTCTCGATCATTCTCATCGGGGATTCTTCGAAGGTTTTGGTCAGATAGTGCAGGAAGCGGGATGTTTTGCTACTCCAAGTTTAGTCTTAAGAACTGGCGGCTTACCTGAATCAGTTCATGATAAAAAAACAGGCTGGGTCCTTAATGATCTGAATACTTCTAGTGTTGAGAGCTGGTTGAAGGATATGGATCAGATCTCTTATCGGAAGAT
>CAMDDI010000275.1 GCA_945890905.1 Bacteriovorax stolpii | reverse complement strand
TCCATGATTCAATTTTATCCTTAGTACTTTGGAAAAGTGGGTCGTTAAGCATTATCTGTCTCCAGTTTTGGGAAACAGATAATTTACGAAAGGATTATAGAGTTTTTAAGCAGAGTCACCGCAAGGATACTAGAAAGTTGATTGAATGGACGAATTTGCTAATGATTGTAAAAAGTTAGTAAGAACGATGAAAATCAGACCTCCCTCTCCGTATCTGAATGGCGAGGAAGGTCAAGTGTTACTATGAATCTTCTATGACTAGCTGGTTACAATTCTGAAATGTTACATTTTTGAATATTAAAACAAAAGAATTCCTTGTTAAGCAGCAATGCCCTCTTTTAGATCAGCTTCTTTGAAAGCTTTCATGATTTTACAGAGCGAAGACAGGCTTGGATTTTTCTTTTTATCCATAGCTTCATAAATAACGGCCCTGCTTAGCTTCATTTCTTTAACGACTTTAGAAATTTGTCGTGCTTTTACATATCCTTCAAGGATTTCTTGAAAAGCTTCCTTATCACCCTCAATCAGAGCTTCTGCCAAGGCCATGGCCACGCTTTCAGTGCTTTTCGCAAGCTCAGCTGAAGGCGAGTACTCCGAAAAGTTCATTCCACCGATTTTAAGTTTCCTTGTGGATTTCTTTGGCGACTTTTTCTGCTTTGTTAATGTCTTTTTGCTGGCCATTTTTGTTTCCTCCGAGGATCAAGAACATTGTCTGATCTTCGATTATTTTAATTGTGTAGTAGATTCTATTTCCATTGTTAAATTTTAGTTCCCATAGGTCTCCGACAAGATGCTTATGGTTTCCTAAGTAATTATCCAATTCTATTTTTACCAAGCGGGCTTCAATTTGCTTTTGAATTTTTACTGTTTCTGTCTTTATCCATTTATTGTGGGCGTCTGATTTAAGAATCGCCATCAAGTAACTGTACGCTAAAGCAGACAAAATATCAACTATTAGATCCCTTAAAAATCTCTGACGGTTTTTTTATTGAATCGCTGGTTCGTCAATATCCTGAAAATACCAAAAATTTACCGCAATGAATGTCTGGTTTGGGTCATCCTTTCCGTGAATGTCGAAAGACGGGATAATCCTTGCTTGGCCTTTCTCAACGCCGCTAACCGGATTTCTCCGGCCAGAAGGAGGATGCCTCCCCCAACGATCACCACGGCAAGGACGCCGCCGATAAAGTCTGAAATCGAATCAAAAATGTCTTCCACGTTGCCTCCGGTTTGTTACACCTTTGCAATCAACACGAAGACGAGAATGGTCTCACTGATCAGCTTCACTCCAAAAGGCCGGTAGCATTTTGGTAGCAAACTCACGAAATTTTGTGAAATCTCATGAAAGATTAGAACCCAGATTGCCGTTCAATTATTGTGGTTTTAACTACTTGCCTTGACTGATGTTTTGCGTGATTTACTTGAAAGTGTGTCCGATAAATGGTGCCCGTTAATCTCTCAGTTTAGAACCAGCATCATCGAGAGCATTGCCCAAAGGCATTGATTTTTCCAATCTTAAGCAAGCATACCTTAATTGAACTTTCGAACTGACCTGGTCAAATTAGTATGCCAGGTTCAAAACCAACCGGGTTCATTTTTCGAAAACGCATTCTTCCCTACTTTCATTTCTGAAGAATCAAACAGTTAAAGCATGTATCAAATAAGCCTTTTCAGATCGTTAGGGTAAAGAGATGGCCCACATAGACCAAAGGTTGAGAAACTACTCAACTTTTGTTATAATGATTCCGAGGAGAGTTGTGTGAAGGCTGAGAATAAGCAGACGCAAGTTCTAACTGAAGCTATTATTTTCGATCACCAACTCATCCAAAGAATCACGTTTGATCTCATTCACATTAACCAAGGCTGGGACGATGAAAAACATGATTACGCCAACCGCAATAGAAGCTCCTATACTGCGGCAGATATTGTTGATTTCTTTGAGCAGTTCAAATACTTCTCAGTCGAATGGTCCATTGGATCAAACAAAGAAAACATCAAAATCAAAGGCGTTCCCCATTTTCGCGACTTCTGGGAAACGACTGATGAGAACGGAGACACGGTACGAGTGGTTTTGGACCTTCCTCATAAAGTAACTGGCGATGGAATAATCGTAACCGTTTTCAAACCATAGGATGAGTTTTATGAAAAACAAAAAGAATCTGTCCCGTGAAGAAATAGAAATCAACAAAAGAATTGAATCCGGCGAAGTCAGGTCGGTGCATGTTCCACGTCTCAGAACATCAACTGATATCCTGAAATATCAACTTTGCTCTGAGATCATTAAGTACAAAAAAGAAAAAGAAGTATCTCAAAATGACATCGCCGTGGCCATTAATGTGAATAAGTCTGAGATCAGTAAGATTTTTTCTTACCAGCTTGGAGAGTTTTCAACAGATCGGCTTCTAGGCATGGTTGAGGCCCTCATGAAATCGGGGGCAGATATTCGACTAGAACATATTTTCGGTGAAGTTAAAAAGAAAGTTGCTGACCTTGATAAAAAGATTAGACCCCATGGGAAAGCCGACGCTGCTCATTTGTAAATTGGATTAAAAAGTAATTGTTTTTCTTCGTATTTCGATTCAAAAATTGAGACCTAACCCAGAGGTAGAGCGCGGGTCATCTCAAATAGATAAAACCAAAATTCTATCTATTGTGATTTTTTTCTGAAATTAAGTTCTGAAAGTGAGCAATTATCACTTTTCTTTGAAGCCTTATGCTTGCAAACCATGGTTATCGAATACAAGCTATTATCCTCAGCATTTTGTTCTCTTAAATGTTGATTCAAAACAACTTTACTCCCAACTTCCAGTTTTAAGCCTTTGTCATTCAACCTTTTAATGTCATCTCCATTAATAATTGTATGACCAGCATAAACAAATCCAGAAAGAATGAGTGAATAAATGATGATCAATTTTTTCATTATTGTTTACTCGACTTTTCCTGAGGTTCAAGTTCTCTTACAGGAGTATTTATTTCAAAGTTTTGTGCCATCTCGTCTTTGAGACAATTCTTGAGGTTCGGACAATTACCCATTTCGTCACCGATACAGGTAAGAACAGCATTTAAAGCTGTAGATCCGCCTTGTTGTTCATGAACTACAGAACCTGGCTCACACTTGATATCTATTTTACAAAGTACTGCTTTGCGGTTGGTGCCGCATTTATTGAGTCGCGAAGGATTAACAATTGATCTTTTATAATCACCGATGGCCTGACACCCACGGAGATCTTCGTCCGCATCTGAATACTTTAAATATTTATTCAATACTTCTTCATTTGGCATCTTTTTTAGTGTTGATGAGATTTTCAGTAAGTATTGATTTATAACTTCTGCATATCTTTTATCACATTCTTTAGTTGCTCTTAAATAGCAAGATCCACAAATCTTTGCTACGGAGGATGCCGCCTCCGGATGAATAGACTTAAGAGTAACATTATTGTTACTGATTCCATAAATCTCTTTGATAAGGTAGCTAGCTTCTTCGCCAGTACATCTGGCATAGGCCAATTGAGTAGTCACTGTGAGAAAAGCCAGGAACAAAAGGTACTTCATTTTTTTCTCCACTACGGGGTTCAAATATAAATAAATTATA
>CAMDDI010000274.1 GCA_945890905.1 Bacteriovorax stolpii | reverse complement strand
AAGATGGGATACCTGTTGTGTCGAGAGAACCAGGACTTTGAGACTGCCTATACCAAAATAAGATTCAATCCCAACAAAGCCATAAGGGAAGATCTCCCAAGTGGCCCTCACAGAGGGGCCTATTCCAAAATCATCGCCAGTTTCTTCCGGTCCGCCATCCTTATACCCACGCTTGGAATAAAATAGACCGCCACCTATACCAGCTCTTACTTTGCCCCACCAGAAATCTTCCAGGTCCACCTGGCTATAAGCACTGAGCATGTAGGCATTATGATAATAAACATCGGTTTTAACTCCCACACTTCCAAAAAGGAAAGCAGAGTCGGGATTATCTATTCCGATATTGAACATAGGAACTGATCGCCCTTCCGTGACACTTGAAAAGCCTGTGGCGAATAAAACCTCGGCCTGGGCCATTCCTGGCAAGAAGATAAAAAGCAGCAATAGAATTAAGCGAAACAGCACGATAGACCCTTAATAAAAATTTTTATAGAGATATTCATTTGATCGTCTAATGGCAATCTTTAAGAAGAGCCATTATTCTGAATGTAATAGTGCTCCCTGTCATTCATGAGACATAAAAAGATATGAAAAAGGATTCTAAGATGCACGCGTGGTTTTTTCTCAAATGACCCTGCCTTCGGCTTTTCCGGACATGAGAAGCATCAGTCCGGTAAGACTGCGCTTCATTGGCGGGTTCGGTAAGATTTATTGGATTGAAACTGATGACCTTAAGCTTACAAATATTTTCTCAAGCCTTGATGAACTCAAAATTGTGGAACACATGAATAAAGATCACGCGAATAATCTCAAAGATTATGTGTGCTTTTATTTGGGCATTGAATGCAGTGAGGGTGATGCTTTGAGAATGATGGGCCTAGATCAATTTGGAGTCGATCTCTCTGTGAATAATGTTAAGTATAGAATTGATTTTAAAGCTCCTCTTCAAAGTCCAGACGAGTCTTCAAATCTCCGAGAGCTCTTTGAAACGCAGAACCACCCAGTCCCCAGATACCTTGCCTATACGTGCTTCAAATAAAATTCACCAATCGTTTTTCCCTTCGGGATCGACAAGTGTCTAAAGGATGGCCTGAATTAGAGCTATATCCATCCATACCAGCATCTAGGGTCTGTGCCCTTGAAAGACAAGATCAGAATTGAGAAAATTATTTTAGTCATAGGTATCTAATGTTTTGATGTAGGACAGAATGAAATTCTCCCATCCTGCATCAGATCCATTTGAAATCTTAAATTGGATTATTTATAGCACTTCCAACACCTGCTTCACATGCCCACTTCTGGCCATTAAGTCTCAAGTTTCGACAAAAGTTTATAGCTTCAGAAGAACCAAAGTCTTTAACTTTCATGTAACCGGCCATACAGAAAGAATAATAGCCCACTCCAAAATTTTGGCGAATACATGAATTGAATGCGCTTCTTTCGTGGGTGTTATCAAATTTTTCTAAAGTCGCAACTGCCCCATGGGCCCCAATATGACAGGCCCTGATGTCGCCCACTCTGGGCCTTGGTGAAACAAGGTAGCATTTTGAAACTAGCACATCAGAGTATGACTCACCATTTTGCATCATACTAAATCCAAGCAAACAATTTGAGTAGTAGCCTTGACCTACTCGTGAACAAACATTTGCAAAGGCAGTAGAAGTCATCATCAAGCAAATAAGAAAAAAGACTTTCATGAAATCTCCGTTGATAGGCTTGGCTATATCATAAATCCTTCGTCACAAAATCGATGACTTATCGTAGCTATTCAAAGACCAAGAAATCCACTCAAGCATTACGGCTAAAAGCCGATACTCAGCAAGATCTAATTACCTTGGAGGATACTTATGAAAAAAATTATGAATTGCTTACTAGTGTTAATAAGCTCTCTCCCGGTCTACTCCGCTGAGCCTGAGTTTAAACATGATGATCGAATTTTATACTATCATCGCCCTGTAAGCGGAGCCCCCATATACCGTTCGGGTACTTTTTTTAGGACCGAGGGTGATAACGTAGTCGTGACAGATTCCGAACGTGCGGGTTTTGTGGACAGGCTACGTAGCGAAATTTTGCCAAGAACACCTGATATTTGTAACGCTGTCGCTTGTTCAGGAAGAATGGTAAAATTAAATATTCCACCACATACACAAGAAAAAATTGAAGCAGTATTGCCGGATGGAACTGTGCTGGTGCGCTATCATCAAGATGGGGGTTCTCTATATAATAATTATTATAAGGCCCTCCCTATCAGTCAGGTCACGATTATTGACGACGTAGAATTTGAAGATCTTACAGAAAAATCATGTCAGTTCGAAAATCCTAAAATAGCAAAGCTCAATTTAAGCGACATACGATCAAGAAAAACATTTAGAAGTTCAGAGGATGCAAAATCCCATCGCAAGTGCCGTGAAGAAGGGTTTGATATTTGTGTTACGGTAAAAGAGCCCGGTACTAGTCGAGTATTTAATCCGTTTGGTGTGATTGGCAGATATCTAGGATGCCCTCCTACCTTCCCGTGTCCTTATTCAAACTTTGCCTCATTTCCGAAAGCTGGTGAAGTATTAGGTTTAAAACTTAAAAATCGCTCACCTGAAAAAATCCAAAGAGATTCATGTCCGGTACTTCTGAGCTGTGCTGAAGGCGCTACGGGAATTAGACTAAGTACAATAGAGAATTATATTGAAACTCATCAGTGCTCATCTAGAGAACCCTCAAGTTCTGTGAATAATACTAATCGCTCCACTCTAGTGAAAGAGAATGGCCCAACAGGTGTTGCCCCTTCATTACCAGCGGCATCAGAACGGTAATTACAATAATGAAAAAGTGATGTATGTCACAACCTAGTTTTCAAAAAGGATAGCCTGAATTAGAGCTAAATCCATCTAAACCTGCATCTAGGACCTGCCCCCTTGAAATAAAAGGTCAGCCCTTAAGGGCTGACCTTTTATTTCGAGTTTTTTTGATTATTTTGAAAGAAACTTGCTTGAACTTACCGAACTCTCTTACTTAGCAGTCAGTTTGATTCAGTTGGATATGGATATTCTAAGCCATTAGCATCGAACAAGACTAAAGAAGGTCGCGCTCAAAACAGACGAGTGGACGTGATTATTAAAACAAATACTGAGTTCTAGTACCTAAAGCTTGTTGGTCTCAGTTAATCCCTGGGGCCAATAAACTTATTTTTTCTATACTTAAGATAAGGGCAAAGATCACTGCATTCTAGATCATAAGAAACAATACCAATTTCAGTGCTATCAATCCTTGCAATCTCTTCAAAGCTTTCATTCACAATAGTTTTTGCAACGACCTCGGGGTCCCAAGGACCTGCTTGATTAAGACCACTTACTTCAATCATTCTTAGATTTAAGTTTATGGTAGAACCAACAAAAAAGCGTGTAATCCCTGCAAATTTTTCGACATTCGACGCCCTACCATTCTGGCAAGTGGAGAGGATCATAAGCGAAAAAACTTCGGATCCTGATAGGAACTTCTTCATATCCTCAATAAACATACTCTGGCCGTATGTAGTTTTAACAGAGCTAAAGTAGACACTTGGGTGAATAGTGAGCTCATGCCCAAAGAAACTTAAAACTAAATGTTCATGGCGGCTATCGGTGTG
>CAMDDI010000273.1 GCA_945890905.1 Bacteriovorax stolpii | reverse complement strand
GTGGAGAAGTACTAGAGAAAAAAGGCATTGGCGGTAAAAGAGGAAATCGTTTTGTCTTCCGCATGGGAAGTGCCGGATTTTCCGGACAAAATCCAGGTCAGAGGCCTTTTGAGCCTGAGGCCACGGTAATTAAAAAAGACGACGCCATTGAAGCCGAGTTCACCAAAAAATAAATCATGGCCGTAAAAAAACTTAAATCTAATTTAGAAATTTCAGGTATCGCTCCCAATCTTCTTTTAAAAGATATTGAGAATACGGCCCCCTTTATTTTTAAAGGCGAAATTCAAACTGATGGTAAAGAGCGCGCCTACCTGGCCAAACTTATTCATTACAAAAAAAATCTTAATCTCTTAAAGCACCTTGATCTCACTGAATATTTTTATCTTTGTATGTCCGCTCACTGGAGTACCGCAGGAACTTTTGTTCCCACCAATGTGGATAACCAAATCCGTGAAGGACTCTGGAAGCACGGCCAAGCTGGTGCTCATATGGACCGCATGGCCCGCATCACCATTGATTCTTGGAACTGGGATTATCAGCAAGTCACTAACCGTAAATCCTATAATCCATCCAACGGTCAGGTGATGAGTACTCACGAAGGTACGTGGCTCAGTGTGGCCATTGGGGCCTACAATGCTTTGATTAAAAATAAGAAGCAAGCTCTGGCCGATGAAGTGGCCGATGTGATGCTGGCCGAAATTGAAAAAGAAGAAAAACTTCTCATTGAGCTGCGAGAGAAGCGTGATCATATTAATTTTCTGCGCTCTACAGCATTGATGGCCCATAACTTTGGTGACTTTGACCGGGTTATGGATCAGTGGCTTATGCCCGAAGAAAATTCCTTTCGTAGCCGCTGCTATAAATTGGGCCACCAGTTAAATTCTAATTATTCTCCGATCCTTGTCTATGCGGGACAAGTGAATAAAAGGTTTTTGTCCGTAGAGAATCACCGACACATGTCCATGCGGCAGCCTCGGGCCTTAAGGCGCTCTCACCATTTTCTTATTCCTGTGGGGCCATTTATGGATCTGTGGGGAAAAACTCTGGGAGAGAGTCAGCAACTCAATAATCCTGAGCGAGGGGAGATTGTGGCCGCATTTTTTGAGGGCTTTAAGCGCCAGGACAAGGCCCAAGGCTATGCTCGTGCTTACCGCGGGCTCATCAATGCTTTGCCTCAGAACCTCGATACTCTGCAAGCTGACCTTCCTTATGATGTGGTTCAAGATATAAAGAAATCACCTTTCCAGGTGATCGCTGACCAGACCGAAGAAGAATTTAATCATAAGTTCGCTCAGGATCTGGAAGAATTTGTTTGTCCCCTGACAAATTGGAAATTCTAAGGAACAAAATTATGGGTCACACCTTTGCCATTTGCCCTCAATGCCAGGGACTTAATAAGTTAAACTCTGATGATGCTTTAAAGAAAACACCTCTGTGCGGGAAGTGCGGCAAAGAAATATCTCTTCATGGGTTGGTCTCTGAAGTGAATACTCAAAACTTTGAGCGCATCTTGAAAAAGAGTGATTTACCGGTGGTGGTGGATTTTTGGGCCAGTTGGTGCGGACCTTGTAAGAGTTATGGGCCTGAGTATGAGAAGGCGAGCAAAGAAAATACCAACGCTGTCTTTTTGAAAATCAATACTGAAGCTGAACAAATGCTCTCTGCCAAATATAATATCCGTGGAATTCCCTGCACTCTGCTTTTTAAAAACGGAATTGAAGTCAAACGTCAGCCTGGGGCCATGAGTGCTCAGGACGTAAGAAACTTTCTCAATTCTCCATGACTATTAACTTTGAGAATTCTTTCAAGACTCTGCCAAAATTTCTCTGGGAAGAAGTTAAACCCACACCCATTTTAAATCCCAAACTCATTCACATAACAAAACTTAAAAATGATCTTGGAATCAATTTAAGTGATGAAGATTTAAAGCTCTGGCTCAATGGAGAAAAATTTCTTGAGGGTGAGCAGCGAATCGCTACTCGATACGCGGGTCATCAGTTTGGAGTGTGGGCCGGGCAGTTAGGGGATGGAAGGGCCATTTCTATGGGAGAAATTAATACACCCAATCTAGGCCGACAAGAAATTCAAACCAAAGGCAGTGGCAAGACTCCTTTCTCTCGCATGGGAGACGGAAAAGCGGTGATCCGCTCATCAGTCAGAGAATATTTAGCATCCGAGGCCATGGCCGCTCTCAGTATCCCTACCACCAGAGTACTGGCCTTGCTCACAGGAGATGATAAGGTTTACCGGGAGACCATTGAAAAATCCGCCATTGTCGCCCGGGTCTTTCCTTCTAACTTGCGGTTTGGACATTTTGAAATGTGTTTTCATTTTAAAAAGACCACTGAGCTTGATGCTTTAATTCATTATGCTCAATCCACTTTTTTTCCAGGCATGAGTATGGAAGAAATGCTGGCCGATATTATTTCAAAAACTGCGAAGCTTATGGCCCAGTGGCAAGGTGTAGGTTTTTGTCATGGAGTGATGAATTCCGACAATATGTCGCTCTTAAGCCTCACCCTGGATTATGGACCGTATGGATTCTTAGAAGACACTGATTTTAATTATATATGTAACCACACAGATCAGCAGGGGCGCTACGCTTACGGACAGCAGCCTAGTATTGGCATGTGGAATTTAGAGCGCCTTCTTATTTGCTTTATGAATCACTTCCCGAAAGAAAAACTTCAGGAGCTTCTGAACGTTTATCCTCAAGAATTTGAAAAAGAATATTTAAAAATAGCACGACTAAAACTTGGGCTAGAGCTTAAGCAAGAGCAGGACTATCAGCTGTGGGCCAATCTTTTAAAAGTCATGGACCAGCTCAAACTTGATTACACTTATCTATTTAGACAACTTTCAAGCTATCAAAAATCAAATAAGGAATCTCTTCAAGGCATCTGGGATTATTACGGAAATCGTCAGGAGCTCATTGATTGGCTTAAGATTTATGATGAGAGATTAAATTTAGAGAGTATAAGTGATGAGGAAAGATCTCTCCTCATGAAAACTGTAAATCCGAAATATGTGCTTAAAAATTATATCGCCCAAGAAGTGATTGCGGAAGTAGAAGAGGGCAAGGATCTGAAGCTGAATTCTTGGCTCAACATTCTCTACTCACCCTTTGAAGAGCATCCAGATTTTCATTCTTATTCTGGGCCTACACCCTCAGAGCATAAACACTATGAAGTGAGCTGCTCTTCTTAAGATGGCCTGTGAGCGATGGCCTTTTTGTTGTTGCGAGTAAAGTAGATCACAAGACCAGTCACAACCAGGAGAATCACTCCACCCATTACCAGAATTTTATTTTTTTTAGACTTATCCATTATTCAAGCTCCTTTAATTGCTTCTTGAGATCTTTGTGATCCAAGCGTGCCGCTTTTTGATCCATCCATTCTTCACAGGCTTTGAGTTTTGATGTTATGACACTCAAAGTCTTTTGTCGTGCAGATTTTTTGCTGTTGGCGGGGATCACATGCCAAGGACAATCCTTAGTGTCTGTTTTTTCAAAGATCTCATCCACGGCAAGAACGTATTCATCCCATTTTTTTCGGGCCTTAATATCGTCAACCCCAATCTTCCATTGCTTGTAGGGATCTTTAAGCCGATCTTCAAAGCGC
>CAMDDI010000272.1 GCA_945890905.1 Bacteriovorax stolpii | reverse complement strand
GCCTCACGGGCTTCTTTAAGTTCTTTTTTCTTACGCTTAGGCTTTTCCTCTTCAACTTCTTCTGCTTCTTCATTAGAGAAATTGAGACTATCTAAATTGAGATCTTCTGACACAAGAGGTTCATCTAAACTACTGTCAAAGGATATTTCGTCATCATCAGAATCCACATCTGGTCTGACAAGAATCTGAGAAGAAGTGGCTTCCATAATGGCATCAATTTCCTTGAGCTTTTCTTTAGCATCATCAGAGAGATCACTACTATCATCTAAGGCCACATCGCCTATACCAAAATCAAATCCTTGATCATCACTTGAACCCTCGTCAGTGAGACTCAAGGCAGAGTCGTCGATGGCATCATCAGAGAGAGAGAGTTCATCTATTGATGGAATCTCAGGTGAGTCAAAACTTAACTCCCCCAGGTCTTCTAAAACTTCTGCTTCTACTTCTGCTTCTGCTTCTGCACTAATCTTAGCGTCTTCATCCGAACTTAATTCAAGTCCTATATCCATGCCCTCGTCAGAATCTTGCGACATTTCTAAATTATCTTCTTCAGCGGCCGGTTCAGAATAACCAGCATCTAAATTGAGATCCATCTCGCCACCAATATCAAGATCTAGTCCAACCTCTTCTTGAGGTGCTGTGGGAACTTCTTCGGTGTCACTCAATTCAAAATCGGCCAAGCCTTCTAATGAAAGCTCTTGGTCTTTGTCACTCATCGGTACTCCTGGGGGTTGGGCAGCGCCGTCGGCTTTAGTCTTTTCGGCTCTTAGTAGTTCTGGACTATTTTCCCTGGCCATATCTCTAAACACACGATCAAGTTCAATACTTAATGGATGTTCTTTAACTTTAATCACACCACTCATGTCCGCAAATTCAAGTCCTAAATTTTGAGTATCTGGGTTAGCCTCTACCACAGTATCTCCAAAGCCTTGAAGGATTTCCCCCAGGTGTGAACTTGCGATATTAAAATCCACATAGGCATCCCCTCCAACTTTGGAAGACTGATGAGTACGAAGATTGATGGTTTTAAAATCTTCAATGATGTAGAGAATTTTTGCGTCAGCTGAAGCTTTTTTAACTTGGGCCGCATACTCTTCCAATTCTGTGCGTTGACTGGCCAAATGAATAAAAAAGAGACCTTTTTTTCCTTCATCTTTGCTGAGTTCTTCATTGAGTTCGCTGGAGTTATTTATCCATATAGCTTTGCTCAAAAACGGCATGCGTTTTTGAAACGTTTGAAAATGTTGTGGCTCTGAACTTATGAAATAGTAAGTCATTAGAATGATATTAACTGATACTGGGCTTTAGTATGAAATAGGGCAAAGATTGCTGCCATAAGTTTGCACGCAACTATTGATTACTATGCCTCCTCATAATACAATCGAACTGATCGTGATTATGGAGGATACTTGGAAAATTTAAAGTTCGTAGCTTTAGTGCTTTTGACTGTGTTGGTCAGGAATGTCCATGCACAAGATAATTTTCTGCCTTCAAATATTCTGATGATGGATGAGAAGTTTGCCCACCACGTTATTCTTGTAGAAAAAGCTACCCATAAACTTCATATCTACGAAAACGATAATTCTAATCCCCGCCTTGTGAAAACATTCTCAACAGCAACCGGTAAACTTAAGGGTGATAAATTTTTAAGTGGTGATCATAAAACTCCTGAAGGTATTTACACTATCAATGAGTTTTTCTCTCAGTCTGAACTACTTCGTCGTCATGGTAAGGCCGGTGAGATTTATGGGAGTGGTGCTTTTCCCATGGATTACCCAAACTTTGTAGATGCACGAGCGGGAAAAACTGGCGGCGGTATTTGGCTCCACTCAACTGATGATGATAAACGCATTCAGAAAGGTCTAGATTCCCGGGGATGTGTCGTGGTTCAGAATCAGGACTTAAAAGACATCTCGCTATTTATTGAACTCAACCACACTCCGGTGATTGTTGTTCAGGATATTTTCTATCTCTCAAAAGTAACTTGGGAGAGAAATCGCAAAGACATCAATATAGCTGTTAACCGTTGGACCAAGGCCTGGCAAACTAAAGACTTTGACACCTATATCTCCAGCTATGATCCACAAAATTTCTGGGATAACAGCAAAGGTTCATACAACACTTATAAAACTTATAAGAAAGCTGTGTTCTCCCGTCCTGATTCTCCTCAAATTAAATTCAGCAACGTTTCTATCTTGGCAAATGAGCAATATGCCGTTGTTCATCTTCAGCAAGACTACCGTTCAGCAGTGATCAATGATGCTGGTAAGAAGACTCTTTATTTGAAAAAAGATTCTAATTACGACTGGAAAATCACAGGCGAGCTTTGGTCTAAGACTGACGCTGGTAGCGTTGCCTTCGCTCCTTCCAAGCGCTTTTTTAAAGAATAGTTAAATGAAAGACTCCATTCAACAGGACGGCAGCGAAGTTGCCATCGTAATTTACGATGCTCCACTTCCTCCGAGATATTTCCGTTTTACTAAAAAATTCATCCGCATTTTTTTAGTCGTAGTTCCTGTTCTTCTGGTCTCTCTTCTTTTAGGATTATTTCTCTGGGGTCTTGGAGCAAGAGTTCAAGATCAACCACGTCCCTCTATGCCTGATGTGATCAGCTCAGAAGATTCGCGCCTGACGACCTTAGAAAATGAAATTAAATCTCTTAAGGCGAGCAATACTGAACTCTCCGATAAACTCTCCACTGCTCCCGGAATTCCTTCTGCTGCAGAAGATCCGTATCTGATGACTATCAAAAAGCCTTACGGCATGCAGAACTTTCTTTCTGAGAATAGAGTTACTCTCGATCAGTTTGAACTTATCCAAGAGGCCAATTCAACTGCCCTTAAATTTCAAATCATAAGTTCAAATCCTGACACAAAAGTCACAGGCCATGTGTTGGTGTTTATGATTTCTGATGCTGGAGTCATGGCCTATCCTGTTGAGGCCAATCAGAATGTCGGTCAGGGTGTAAAATTCTCCTCTGGAGAGCCTTTCTCTGTTTCAAGACTTAGGCCTACTAATGCAAATTATCTTCACCGCTTAAGTGGTGAAACCGTTAAATTTGTAGTTTATATTTTTAGTCGTGAGGGTGATTTACTCCTGATACGTGAAACAGAATCTTTTAAGGTAGGATCCAAATCATGATTATGGACAAAGATTTCCGCGAATTTCATTACAATGTTCTCGGTGCAAAATCTAAATTTGTTGGAGACTTAATTCTATGTGGGGATGCCATCATTACTTCTGAAATTGAAGGCAGTATTGAAATTAGAGATGAGGGTAAGTTAGTTCTTGAGCGCGGAAGTTATATTCGAGGCAAAATTAAGGCCATTGATTTAGAAATATTTGGAAAAGTCGAAGGCGATATTGAATGTTCAGGCCTAGTATCTATCCGCTCAAGTGCCGAAGTTTCAGGAACCATTCGCTCAGGAAAGTTAGTGATCTACCCAGGAGCGATGGTTGAAATGAAGGCCATTTCTCAGAACTCTGATTTATAAGTAGTCTTGATAGTTAAGTACTCTTACTGGTCTGATGCGTGATAGGCTCTTCACCAGACTCTTATCTCCTACCACTACAATTGTCATACGATCCCATGGGAAAACTTGCAAGTTAGACGTTGCAAGCTCACTAGGAGTCATCTTCGCAATTGTCTGGGGAAATCTTACGAGTTCATCGAGATTT
>CAMDDI010000271.1 GCA_945890905.1 Bacteriovorax stolpii | reverse complement strand
AGGAAAACCTAATTCTAACAATTGCTTCTTACCTAAGTGGTAGCTCAAGAGTCCTTCAAGGATAGGATCAAGCCTTTCATAAGGGGGCAGAGAATCTTGATCCAACTGATTTTCTCTTAGCTCGGCGGATGGGCCGCGATGGATAACCCCTTCCGGAATAGGGTGATCAAAGTGCTGATTGATGTATTCACCTAGGCGATACACTTCACTCTTGAACAGATCACCTAGCATGGAGATGGCCCCCACAGAATCTCCATATTGAGTGGAGTAACCCACGGCAAGTTCTGATTTATTGGAGGTATTGATGACCATGGCATGAGTTTGATTGGAGCGGGTATAGAGCAGGGTGCCCCGCAGTCGGCTTTGAACATTTTCATCAGTAAGACCCTGGAAAGGTTCTTTAAAGGTCTGGGTAAACGAATTTTTCACCATGGCATGTAGAAATTTAATGGGGAAATGTGAGAGTGGAATTTCAAGTTTCTGGCACATTTCTTCAGATAGCTGGGTACTGATAGGTGAAGAGAAGATACTAGGCATGTAGATGGCTTCAAGGCTTTGGTTGGGTTTTAGGCTCAGTTTCACAATGGCCAAAACTAAAGCTGAATCCATTCCGCCAGAAAGAGCGACCAGAAATTTACTAAATCCATTCTTTTGAGCATATTCCTGAAATCCAAATTTAAGGGCCTCAAGCACATCAGCGCATTCTTGATCGCTCCAGATTTTAAGCTTGGCCGGTTTACTGGTTGTATCAATTCGAGGAGAAAAGAGTCCTTCCCAGGTATTTTCCGGTCTAAAAACTGGCCTATCCTGGTATTTGCCTTCAGGAAGAGTGATGGACTTTGTTTCTGGAGCAAAAGTTTTGAGCTCAATTGCAAGTTCAGACCCTGCCATGACAAAACTGGCCCCATCAAAGAGTATTTCATCTTCCCCACCAACGCGGTTCACATAAATAAAGGGACACCCAAATAGCAGAGATATATTTTTTGCTCTCTCATGTCGCTTTTTCTTTTTGGCAGCTTCAAAAGGGGAGGCAGAGAGATTGATGACTCCTGCAAGTTTTATGTTTTTCTCTTTTACTTCTTTGGCCATATCTTCGCAGGGATCCATTTTATGAAAACTTGAGGCCCACATATCTTCACAAATTTGGAGTCCGAAAGTTTCTCCATTGAATTCATAAAATGCATTCTCAAAACCAGGAGAGAAATATTTTTGTTCATCGAAGATATCGTAATTGGGAAGAAGGCGCTTGGTGTAGAGTCTTTTCAGTCCTACACCTGGAATAATTTCATAGATAACGTTTTGAATATGCTCTGGAGTATCACTACTTCCCATTTGGTAATAAAGTCCCCCAACAAGTGCGCGCCACTGGGCCTTTGGAACTTTCCTTGCCCACTCATGCAAGTCATTTTGATAGGTGAGGTAGTGTTCAATAAATGGACGCTGCAAAACCATGTCCTGCAAAGGGTAACCAGTGAGATAGAGTTCAGGAAAAAGATGCAGCCCATCTCCAGATAAAACTTCCACTGTGGTTTTGAAAATGGCATCAAAATCCGCAAGGGTATGGTGGGTCTGATGGAGAATGAGAGTGGTTTTCATATATAGAGTGGTTCCGCTGCTTGACACGTTGCCTAAAAACACGGTATGAGGACACCATAATTATACATAAAAAAGTTCGTAAAGAGAGTGAATCATATGAATAAATCTGGGCAAACTCGCGTCTTAGTTATTGGTGCAGGGCTGGCCGGTTCTGAAGCGGCCATGTTTTTGGCCCGGGCCGGTGTTTCTGTGGTGCTGATTGAAGGCAAAACCGTCAAATTAAACCCTGCTCAAAAGATTCCTCAGTTTGCTGAACTTGTTTGTACTAATTCTTTAAAGTCCCTTGATCCCTATTCTGCCCACGGGCTTTTGAAATCTGAAATGAAGAGCATGGGATCATTTATTATTGAGAACGCTGAACTCCACGCTGTTCCCGCTGGCGATGCCTTAGCAGTGGACCGCGAACTATTCTCAGGAGCCATCACAGATAAACTTCAGGCACATCCCTTGGTTGAAGTAATTTCACGGGACGCAGATGATCCTCTTAAGCTTAAAATTGAATACAATTGTGATTATGTGATTGTGGCCACAGGCCCACTGACCACAAAAGCACTTGAGCAGTGGATTCTTACAGAAATTTCTGGCGATGATTTTTATTTCTACGACGCGATTGCCCCAGTGGTTGACGCCGATTCACTGGATCTGACCAAAATGTATTTTAAAGATCGACATAAACCTATAGAGCAGAGTGGGGATTACCTCAATGCTCCTATGACTAAAGATGAATACTACGCTTTTGTAGAAGAATTGATGAAAGCGGAAAAAGTTCCGCCTAAAGAGTTTGAAGATTGGAAATTTTTTGAATCCTGTTTACCCATTGATCTTATGGCCGAACGTGGAAAAGATACGGCCCGCTTTTCTTGTATGAAACCTATTGGACTTGAGCCCGACATTGCGGGAAAATGGCCATATGCAGTTGTGCAATTGCGCAAAGAAAACCTTTTAGGTTCGGCCTATAACTTAGTTGGGTTTCAGACCCGCCTTACTTATAAAGAGCAAGTCCGCGTCTTCCGCATGATTCCAGGATTTGCAGAGGCCACTTTCATCCACTTGGGATCTTGCCACCGGAATTCTTTTTTAAATGCCAGAAAGCTTCTAGACTTTGATCTTCGTAGTAAAAAACATCCTGAACTCTACTTCGCAGGTCAAATCACTGGGGTTGAAGGATACACAGAATCAGCATCCATGGGTTTATATGTGGCCTTCCAACTTCTTCGCCGAATCAAAGGGGCCGAGCCTTTAAGATTTCCTGTGGAGACCGCCATGGGGGCACTTGTAAATTACATCATGACTATTGAGAAGCCTTGTCCATCCAACATTAACTTTGGTCTTCTACCTTCAGTAGAAGTGACAAAGGATCAATGGAAGTCTGGGGGCAAAAAAATCAAGAAGCAATTGGTGGCCCAGAGAGCACAGAATGTTTTCCAAAGCTTTTTTTCCACGCTAGAATAGTTTCATGGCGGGAATTTTCTTTGTTATTGTTGCGTGCTTATTTTGGGGTCTTGATACCCTTATCCGCTACCCTTTAGTTGAAAGTGGCGTAAATCCCATCAACATCGTTTTCTACGAGCATGTTCTTTTAACCATCGTTTTCTCCATTGGACTTATTCCGGCCATCAAACGAATTGGCGAATTAAAGATTGCTGACGTGTTTAGCTTTCTCATTGTTGGTGGACTTGGTTCTGCCTTGGCCACTGTGGCCTTCACAGAATCATTTCATTATCTCAATCCCTCACTTGTGATTTTGCTTCAAAAATTTCAGCCCGTAGTGGCCATCATTTTGGCGGCGATTGTTCTTAAAGAGCAAATTGATAAGAAGTTTTTGATTTGGGCTTCTATCTGCCTAGTCGGCGGATTACTGGTAAGTTCTCCTGACATTGAGCGCTTCTATTCTCTGATGGTGAGTGATTTTAGTAAAGTCACTTCAGATTCAGCAGTCAGAGGCTATGGTTTAGTGGGAATTTCAGTTATTGGTTGGGGTGCCGCCACTGTGTTTGGTAAGCGCCTTTCCATGGCAGGTTTTGAAACAAAAAGTATTATGGCCGGGCGTTTTTTAATCGGTCTGGTTTGTTTTATTCCTTTTATTAAGTGGAA
>CAMDDI010000270.1 GCA_945890905.1 Bacteriovorax stolpii | reverse complement strand
TGGTATGACTTTCACCGTTGAACCGATGATCAACTATGGTAAACGGCACGTACGTCATTTAAATGATGGATGGACTGTTCTTACAAAAGATAAATCTTGGTCAGCTCAATTTGAACACACAGTCTTA
Organism: Bacteriovorax stolpii; assembly: GCA_945890905.1. GTDB lineage: Bacteria > Bdellovibrionota > Bacteriovoracia > Bacteriovoracales > Bacteriovoracaceae > Peredibacter. The sequence continues at coordinate 3,581 of CAMDDI010000270.1, read as the reverse complement.
ATCACTGAAACAGGTCATGAGATTCTGACCACTTTCAAACCTGAAGAGTGGACCGAAGCCGATGAAAAGCTTTAAAGAACTTTTTCAGAGTGAAGCTCATCTCCATTCAAATTTTATTCCCACTGTTTCACTAAAGCTAAAAGATCACTCCTACACGCTCAATTTAAAATTCAGTGCAAAAGATGTGATCTCAGAAGCAAGCTACAATGGAAAGGCCAATCCTTGGTTTTCATCACTCTGCGAACTTGTTCAAGGAAAATCGCTGCATGAGGCACTTCATATAAACTGGAAGAATTGGGATGAAGCCTTTAAGAGTGACCAGAGCTATTGGGAATTTAAACAAGACCAGCAGCTTGAAGTATTTCTTAGTGCTCTAGAACTTCTGAAGGCAACGTTAGATGTGTATCGTGGAAGAGATTTTCTCTATCAACCTACAAGTCCACTAATTTGCCGATGCTTTGGGATACGTGAAGCTGATATCACTGATCATCTTAAATCCCAGAAAGATCCAAGCTTGCTCACAATTGCTTCATCTCTTAAGGCCGGGATGGGATGCCGTTCATGTGTAAAAGAACTTAAACGCGCACTGATGCTTCATTCTCCCAAGATCCGTCAGAGAGTTTATAAAGATAAACCCATGGCAGATTGGATCTTAGAGATTGATTATATGCTCACTTGCTTTCCAGAGGCCCTAGATTGGAAAATGCAGCTTGATAGTTTTAAAGGTAAGCAAGTGGTGATTTCATTTGCAAAAGATGTGTCTCAGCGTGAAGAAGAAGAAGTAGCAGGGCGACTTCAGCTTTTTTTATCTGCAGGAGTTGATGATGGTTTAGGTTTTTTCTTAAGACGAGATCGACAGCGTTCAAAAAACGCAGAATAGTTTTTCAATCTCTCAAAAATTCCTTTGTCTCTTCCACGGAAAATTTTCTTTATATCTACATCTTCTTGCAGGTATTTTACATCGATCAAAAAATTGGCCAGATCTGGGATTTCTTCTTTTAAACAATTAGGAGTTGGGGCCGAAGTCTGAATTTGCGCTAAAAAGTTTAAAAATATTTCTTTGGTAGATTCAGAATAATCTTCGATCATACCCAGAGTAATTTGCCTTTGCATCTCTTCAAGATTTTTGGGGACTACAAAGATGTTTTTGCCCTGATTGATGGAGATTTGAAGAAGTTTTAATGCATTGGAGCCCGTGGTGCGTACACAAACTTCCTGATAAACTTCATGATTAACTTCAGCGTTTGGGATTTGAATCATCTCTGCAATCATTCTTTGATTGAGGTCATAGAGTGGACCTAAATCCTTTTTAAGATGAAATGATTTTTCTTCTTTACCTAGGCAGCGTAGAAGTAGGCTGTCCTTAGACCAAGAAGAGGCACTCAAAAGCAAAAGGGATGTTATGACCAAGCATTTCATAACTACATTCTACCCCGAAATTCAGAAAAGATAAGACAGAAAAAGCTGACCTGAGTATTATGGGGGCATGAAAGAGTTGTCATTCGTGGAACATTTAGAGGAGCTGCGTAAGCGCATCATTCGCGTCATCCTGATTCTTGTGATCTCTTTTGGTGTTTGCTACTCCTTTTCCACCCATATCCAGGAGTTTCTTCTAGCACCTCTAAGAGCGGCACTGGGTTCTGATGGTAAGGTCATATTCACCGGCCTTTTAGATAAAGTCTTGGCCGAACTGCAGATCTCTTTTTGGTCCAGTGTATTTTTGGCCAGTCCTTTTTGGTTCCGGGAAGTCTGGCTCTTTATTAGGCCAGGACTTTATGACAATGAGATTAAGGCCATTCGACCTTTCATCATCGTAGGTTTTTTACTGTTCTTGAGTGGTGTCGCCTTTGGTTATTACGTTATTTTTCCTTTCACATTCCAAACTTTGATCTCGACCTCATCCGGTGTACAGGATGTGCAGGCCATGATTAACCTTCAAGAGTATCTGATGCTCTCTTCAAAAATTTTAGTGTTTCTTGGTCTACTTTTTCAACTACCTAATGTGATTTTGATTATGGGTTTCATGGGATTAGTCACTAAATATTCTTTGCGGTCTTGGCGTCGATATACAGCGGTCATTTTTGCGGTGGCCGCAGCAGTGTTGACACCTACACCAGATGTTTTAAGCATGATGTGTGTTTGGGTACCGATGATGGTTCTTTACGAAATTGGGATTCTAGCTGTTGCCTGGATTGTTCATCCTTATTTAAAGAAAAAACACATGGGCGAAGAATCTTAACCTACGTCTTCATAATCATTTTCTTCTGACGGCACACTTGGACTCAATGTTTTTTTCTCACCTAGATACATAATGTGCTCAAGACTAAATTTCCAATTATCCATATCACCGTTTACTAACCGTCCAGGAAGCTTTCGGATAAAATCATTCATCAATGCTTCAATCTGGGAGGCATTAAATTCAGAGCCATCTGTCTTACAGAGAAATCCCGTGAGTCTGATTTCATAACTTGTACAGATGTACTGACAATAAGATAGATCCACCCCGTGACGGTTTAGACCCCGTCGGACCTCTTTACTGCACTCAAGCCGGCTCAAACTTTTTTTCATTTTCCCTCTTGAGAATATGTATATATCCAATGATAAGGGACCTATCGTTTTGTAGGATAAAATTCTTGATTTAAGAATTATTAAAATGAATACAAGTGTTTAAGTGGTGTCAGTTAGCAGGGCCAAGTGAAGAAATGAGCTCTTTGCACAGTTTTTTTGGCAGGAAGCACTTAGGGCCCCTGCCAAAGCAAAAATTATTTATTCATCGCTAGAATGATTTCACGGGTCACTTTAGAAGCAAAGCAGGCGGAATTATTAGTAGGATCAAGCATAGGTGCAAGTTCTACCACATCAGCTCCAACGAAGTTTTTACGGTTGAGTATTTTTAAAATTCTCATAAAGCCGTGGAAGTCTTCACCACCCGCTTCAGGAGTTCCTGTGCCAGGAAAAAATGCAGGATCAAAGAAATCAAAATCAAGAGTCAAATAGATCGGACGATCATCAGCGATGCCTTCAATCCATTCACAACACTCTTTGAGTGAAACAGCGAGAGTTTTATTTTCTTTCATCCATTCAAATTCCTGCTTCGGTCCTGAACGAATTCCGTACTGGATGAGACGATTTTTTGGGGTAAAGTGATCAAGCACCCTGCGGATAATTGAAGCGTGGGAGTATTTTTCTTCTAAATATCCGTCACGCAAGTCAGTGTGGGCATCTAAGTGAACAATCACCAGATCTGGATAATCTTCCATGTATTTCACAATGGGGCCGTAAGAAATTGAATGCTCTCCACCCATAGTGAGAAATTTAACATTCTCTTTTTTAAAATCAATTCCCTTCACCATCTCTACAAAGAAGTTATTGGTGAGGTGCCACTTTGAGGGATAAACCGGAAGATCACCCATAGTCACGATGTTGTAATCCTGAGTGTCTTTATCTAAGTAAGGAGAATAATCTTCCAGACCATAGGAAGCTTCGCGGATGGCACCTGGAGCAAAGCGAGCACCTGGACGAAAACTGGTCGTTCCATCAAAGCAGAACCCGATGAGATGAGTGGTGTCTGAAAAAATGGC
>CAMDDI010000269.1 GCA_945890905.1 Bacteriovorax stolpii | reverse complement strand
CAGGAGCAACAGACTCTGGATCAAGTCTTGATAGTTATGATCTTTGTGGTGGTGGACTTGCCAGCATCTTCACAGCTGTAAACAACTCCATCAAACAAGTCGTAATTCCCCATAAGTATAAGTACTGGCCAATCACGTTCACTAACGCTGACTTTGATATCACTAAACTTAAAGTTTATAAGAGCACAAACGGCGGAGCACCTGTACAACTTGCTTCTGGGTGGAGTTATAAACTTAACCCTAACTACCCGTCAGGATATAATACACGGACTGAACCCACTGTTGGTGAGCCAACTGCGGCCCGTCACTTAATTGAGTTTGATGATGGAAGTGAAATTGTTTATCCAGATTGTATCTCTGTAACTTCGACTTCGAAGACTGAATACTTCAATTACATTGTTCTTCCTAAAGAACCTAGGCCAGGAACAATTATTGTCCGGATTAATGGCGTTCAAAAATCAGAAAGCATCACTGCTGGATGGTCTTATATGGGAAGTATACTGAATCAGAATATCAAAGTAGCTTACCCAAATCCAGGTGATGAACTCCCGGCCGTTAATAAGTCAGGGTTTATGATTAAACTAAACGGTGCAAGTAGTTACTATAAATCTGGTGACAGTGTTGAAGTTTACTATCTTCCTGCTGGAATCTAACCAGCAGCGAGCTTCTCAGCATTGAGCTTTTTCACGGCATTCATAAACCGAATGATAGGATACATCTTCTGAATCTTGGGAAGATCGCATTCCACAAATACCACTCCATCTTTCATCAACACCTCACCAAAGAGACTGACGTTTTTACCGTCATCAAGGGTGTCTGCATGGATGGGGATATTGCGGGTCTTAAATTCTTCGAGGATTGGACTCAAGACATAGTACTTGGTGAATTTCGGGGCCACATCATCTACGATTTTCAAATTCGGGATATCAAGCACTGGATTGGTGGGGGCTTTCTCAATCATTTTTGAAATCAATAGCTCACACTTATCAGAGATCCTCATGCGTTTTTCATCGGGAAGAGTTCTCTCAGAATTATAAAAAATAAAGACCTGACGGATAATTTCTAAACTCTTCAGATAAATATGATTGGGAAGTCCGTCGTCATCTTCTTTTACTTCCATCCACCCAATCTGACAGAGCATGGTAAGAACTGACTCAAGCTTGGCATCCATGATCTGATACATGTCATTGGTATAAAGTGTGAGCGTCTTGCGATTAATGAACATCGCCTGAGACTTGGCCTCACCGTGTGCTTTGAAAACTAAGAAGAGTGTTCCGAGGATCCGCATCACTTCAAGAGGTTTCATAAACTCGTAGCCAGCACCAGGGCCTTTCCCGTAATTGACGGCCTGGTTATCTTCGAGTTCTTTGATTCGTCCATTCGTTCGGCGAAGTCTTGTGACTAGGGTATTTATGATTGTCTTAAACCATGGATTGAGAGACTGCATGGTTTTACCAAATGCCACAAATGAAATTTCGATGACTTCAGTCGGAGTGATGGCTGCTGCAGAACATGATCTTCTGCGACCCGAACCATCTTCATCAAAGTAGGCCATCTCTCCGATAACTTCACCAGATCTTAAAACACTGATCTCAACAAACCCCTTCCCCTTGGGTTTATAAAGGCGAACATTACCTTTTTGAATGATGAACAATGAATCAGCATAGTCGCCATCATTGAAGATAACTTCTCCCGTTTTGAGTGTTCTTAAACCGGATCTTGCTGCTTCGGACATTATTTAAGTCTCTCAATAATTATGCTCAAAGCTTCGCCACCACCTATGCAAATGGCAGCACAACCGTATTTGGCTTTCTTTTTCTTCATCGCATTCATGAGAGTCACAACAATTCGTGATCCTGAAGCACCGATGGGATGCCCAAGAGAAACAGCTCCACCAAAAACATTTACTTTACTATGATCGAGTTTAAAGTCCTTGATCGCTGCCATTGATACAGCTGCAAAAGCTTCGTTGATTTCAAAAAGATCAATTTGTTCAATTGTAAGGTTGGCCTTCTTCAAAGCTTTTCTCATGGCTTCCGCAGGAGCAGTGGTAAACCAAGTTGGGTTCTGTGCATTCGAGGCATAACCCAAGATTTTAAATTCTGCTTGGGCCGCATAAGCGTCCCCGCCTAAAACAACTGCTGCAGCACCATCATTTATGGTAGATGCATTGGCCGCAGTGATGGTTCCGTCTTTTTCAAAGGCCGGTTTAAGACCTGGCATCTTTTCGAAGTTTGCTTTGAAGGGACCTTCATCTTCAATCACATCAGTCGTCCCACCCTTGGAAGGTACTTTAACTGCAACGATCTCATCTTTGAATACACCCTCTTTAGCCGAAGCCTGAGAGCGTTTAAAAGATTCAACTGCAAAGGCATCTTGCTCTTCGCGAGACATATTATATTTTTTCACACACTCTTCAGCGCAATTTCCCATAGGACGATTTGAATAAACATCCCAGAGACCATCCCACTGCATAGAATCTTTCATTTCACTTGGACCAAACTTATAACCATTGCGTGAGTTCATAAGTAGATGAGGTGCCAGTGACATGTTCTCCATTCCACCGGCCACCACGACTTGGTTATCACCAGTCATAATGGAGCGAGCTCCAAGAATAATGGCCTGAAGGCCTGATCCACACACTTTACCAATGGTGGTTGAAGGAACTGATTCAGGAAGACCAGCAAACAATGTTGCCTGACGAGCAGGGGCCTGGCCCACACCGGAAGTGACAACGTTGCCCATAAAGACTTCGTCGACTTTTGATTTTTCAATATTTGCTTTAAGCAAGGCACCTTCAATCGCTGCTGCTCCTAACTTAGGTGCAGGAACTTGGGAAAGAGTTCCCATAAAACTGCCAATTGCTGTACGTGCTCCACCGAGAATATAAACGGCCATAACTAATCCTTTAGATTGTCTTTCTTATCTAAATATTTTAATGAAGGGACTGATAAATTACTAGCAAAAACACAGTTATCTTAAGGCAGGTTGTCATGGTACTCGCTCGATTAAAAAGCTCTCAGATTGGAAAAGCTGTCCCCCAAGACTGGTGCGAAGGGCTTGCTAGACTATTGAACGATACTTACAGTGCTGAATGTAAGAAAGCAAAACGCTATTTTGATGTCTACGGTCAGATTTTTGATGAGGAATTCCTCGTAGTTGTCTCTTACTTCTTAGAGACTAACGAAGCGGATGCCCCTATTGCCTGCTTTCTCTCTTGCGATCCAGACCAAATTCAAGACGAAAAGAAAGTGAAAGAAACTCAATTAAGTTATGTAGACTTAGCAGGTCTGTTTTTCGATGAAATTTTTTCTCAAGAAGAATGGTCTGAATTTGAACCCAATTGGCAGGAAGTGACTTACAAAAACCATAAATACTTTTACAAAATTTCGCGGGAGAATATTAATCTCACACTTGAAGCCGATAAACTTCTGGGTGATGATTTCGAAGAAGTTTAAATTTTGATCAAAAAAAAAGCTCCTTTCGGAGCTTTTTTTTATCATTCGTCTTCGTAGCGAAGTGAACTTGAAATAGTTTCGATACCGATATCATCTCCATCATCATCATCATCCACAGCATTCTCAAACTCATCTTCTTCAAACTCAAAGTCAGAAGTGATGTGAAGCTCGTTAAGCACACGGTAAAACTCTTTATCATCAGACAAATCAGAGAGAAGAGCTTCGATGTATTTTGTAGGATACTTAGAAATCAATTCTTCGATGTACTCTTGAAGCT
>CAMDDI010000268.1 GCA_945890905.1 Bacteriovorax stolpii | reverse complement strand
CTCTGCGCGCTTTTGAACTGATGGCCTCATGATCCATGCGAAAGTCAAAGCTGCGAATCGCCCGGGAGTAGGATTTGTGTTCGTCGGTATAAAGTGTCCGTCCCGCACCTAGAAGATCCAAGTTTCTCAAAATATAGAGAGTCTCCTCGTAAACCGAGTCCCGAGGGTAGAATCCGTGTTTTTGAATAAGACTCTGATTTTGAATCTTTTGCTCATCAGTCATTCTGCCTTTGCGATTGAGAGGCGAAAATGTGTTGTGGTAAATAAACATCGAGTGACTACCAACCGCGGTGTTGATGTAGCAAGGTGAGTATTGAGAATTCGTAAAAGTTTCGAATCCATCATAGGCAACATCTTCAGTCAGCTTCTTTGGGTAATGAACTTTTTCATAAAAGAGCGCCTGCCTCGACATCGTTTTAAGTCGATCTCGTACCGTTCCTTCAGCAATTTTTAGAAGTCGGGCAATTGAATTATTGCTCATGCCATTCATCGAATAATGCAAAATTTGTTCCGACAAACTCGCTACTCGCTTGCGAAAGTCTAAGTTGAAAGTATTGGCGGAAAATTGAACACCACACTCGCGACATTTGAAGCGCTGATTCTTAAATGGTGGTTTGTCAGTCTGAGCGAAACCATTTTTAACATAGAACTTGGAATTAGTTCCTAAATGGAACAAACAATGAGAATTGGGACAAAAAGGTGGGATCAAATGTAATTGATCAGAAGTTTTGAGCATCAATCTATGAAGCATTCAAAGCTTGAACCAACGGCCAGAATTCTAAATGACTTTATTTAAAGAAGGATTAAGAGTTGCGTGAAAAAAATGTATCACATGAAAACTAGCTAAGTGGAAAAAATTATCCCCACTTAGCTGCGAACAATTTAAGGGAAATCAACTTTCTGAAAATCAAAACCACCTCTCTCATCTCTAATAATCGCAAGGATGAGGGAGGGTCTTACAAATTTTCCTTGATACTCTACTCCTTCATCGACTCCGGATTTGGGTTTATCAAAGGATCCCACGGTTGAGTACCAAGCAACTTGAAAATTTTCTGTTTTAGTTTCATAGGAGCCGTCCACGTTAATGACATCAAATGTCTCAGGAGCACTTGTGGTTGCGATAAGCTCCTCTCCCTCACTGGGTGCTGTGCTTATAGCTGAACCATTAGAATAAATCGTACTTCCAGTGGGGTTCTGATTTAACGTGGCCCGAGATGTTGCGATGATTCTTTTAAAAGACACTTCTTCCCTTCCATCATAGGTGAAACGAAAGATCACAATGTAGGCGACACCATTATGCTGCTCTCGAGTGCTGCGACCTGTGAGGATAGTCGCTGGAACGGTCAAATTCACACTAGCGGCGTTAAGTCCGGTTCTCAAATTTGTTGAAGGAGTAAGGGTGGCGAAAGTAATGGTGTGGGCCGCAGATACACTTGAGGGATCGTGATCACAGCTTACTGGTGCTCCTAGAGAAATTCCGGGATCAATACAGGCGGTGTAGGTTCCAGTGATGGTTGGGGCCGAGCCATTTACATCTGAGACTAAAAGTCGCACGCTGAATGCCGTATTCGGCGCCACCTCAGGAGTCGCAGTATAGGCCCCAAGAATTCTAAATGTCTCGAGCTTATCGACCTTTCGAAATTTGTCATCGCTGCAAGAAAAGCACAGGAGTATGAGAAAAATATACTTCACTTAAAACTCTCCCTTGATTCCAAACGTCGGTAGTATTGGCAATCCTCGAACTTGTTTTTTCTCTCTGTAGTTGAAGGAGTACTCAATATTCTGAGGATTTTTTGAGTTCATAATGTTTTGCACATCTAAGTAGGCCGATAAGATCCACTTGTCATAGATAAATTTGCGATCAATTCGAATATCGAGTTGGTTGAAGTTATCAAAACGCCGAGAGTAGATTCGACCTGCGAGAGGAATATAAACGTCGTTATCAGAATCATAGCTGGCACTGTTAACAGGTGTATAAGGCAGTCCAGTGACAAAGCGGAATCTTCCAGCAAAAGTCCAGCGCTCTTTATTGTAGGATCCGATGAGATTTAAATTGTGAGTCTGATCATAGGATGAAGGCCTTGTACCATACCCAGGAATTCGCCGCTCACTTTTAAGAACAGTGTAGACGATTTGAGAAGACCACTCATTCATTCGGTACTTTGCCTGAAACTCAGCTCCTAAGATTTGTCCGCTGCCTGAGTTGGCGTAATTTTTTTGAATATCAGGCACCACTAAATTCTTGAGATCTTTGTAAAAATAATTGTTCGTCAGCTCAAAACCCTGGGTCCCCTCTTTGCGAAAATCTTTCCGGTATCCAAAAGTGTAGTGATAGGCAAAGGGAGAAGTGATGTCTTTATTTCCATAGTCTCGCGAGGTCTCTTGAGGTTGAGGGGCCTGGGTGTATTTTCCCCAAGCTCCCCTGATTTGCAGAGAGGGATCCCACTGATATCTAGTTTGGAAACGAGGCTGAAGAGATGTTTCTTGGGTGAGAGTGAAATGATCAACGCGAAGGTTAGGAAGAAGAGTCCATTTAGAATCTGCTTTGGGTTTAACTTCCTGCCGGATGTAAGCACCCAGCTGAGTTGAATCCCCAACGGTCTCAAACTTGCGATTTTCTCCTACAGAAAATGGATTGCTCACCCCACCGACGGAATAGTTATTGGGTAAGTTGACCTGAACTGAGGAATGCTCCCATTGGTTATCAAGGCCTACATATGTCTTGTAGGTTTCACTCCAATCGTTTTGAAGTTCAAATCTCTGGGAGATGACACTGGACTGAACATCCAGATATCTTCCTCCCACATTCACCAAAAGATTATCTCGTCCGATCCCGAGAGAATTTTCCATTCTGGTTTTTTCATTTAATCTTGTTGAAAGCTGGGGAATAAAACGGAAGAATTCAGTTCTGTTGTAAAAATCTCCTCGCAATTCAGGATCATTATTGGCCGGCTTATTGAGAATGAGTTCCAGCTCATCCTTACTTAAGACGAAAGTCGATTTGAAATCGTTTTTATCATCCACACGTAAACGATAGATCCCTGTGAGGTCGTAGTAAGTTGGAGCAGCAGTGAGTTCAAAATTTTCATTTTCTTTGGCCACGGCCTTAAGAACTTGACCGATGTAACTATAGCGTCCGGAAATGAGGAAAGAAGATTTTTTATTAATAGGCCCTTCAATTAATCCGCCTGAGTTGAGTAGATCGACGAAGGCCATTCCATGGAGGCGATCATCTTTGGGAGCTTTGGTTGTGAGTCCAATGATCCCTCCTATGGCCCTGGAGTACTCAGGCCCATAACCACTTGGGAGCAAATCAACTTTCTCCACCGCCTGGGGAATCACCACACTGGAGAGACCTCCAAAGTGAAACACGATTGGTACTCGGTGACCATTGATCACATATCCTGTGTCATCGGGACTTGCACCTTGGACAATAATCTCAGCATTACCTGAGGTGGCCGCCACTCCTGGAAGATTTTGGGCGGCACGAATGGGATCCCCTCCAAAAGAGCCTGGAGCTTTGATGAACTCTTCTTGTGTGAGAGTTTGCGTTTGATCATCTCGTTTAACCACTCTGCCGGTCACGGTGGTTTCAAATCCGGTGTAGAAAATCTTCTCGAGGTAAATAGTTAAAGTGGTCAGCTCAGAACATTTTCCTTTCTTTTGATATTTCTTATAGCCAGTCAGGTTCACGATCAACTCGCAGTCTGATGGGACGATATTTTGAAAGCTAAATTTGCCCTCTCCATCAG
>CAMDDI010000267.1 GCA_945890905.1 Bacteriovorax stolpii | reverse complement strand
CGTAGAGATCAAGTAGCTGAGTATCGTTTAAAACTAAAGCACCCATTGAATGAAGTAAAAAATCAGAGTGAACACTCATATTCGTTTTACTACCTAGAGAAAAACCTATTCCACCATCAACAGCACTACTTTCACCTAACCAGTATTTTGAGCTCACACCAATAGGGCTTCCCACCATGGCACCGACACCCATATCGCCTTCAGAGGCCATAACCGATGCGGAAAGAAAGCACATGATGAGAACTAATAAAGTTGATTTCACGCAAAAAGCTCCTTAACACATTGATTTTCTGGATTTTAATGCAGCCTGAAGCTCTTGTCAAAAACCGAGGGTCATGAATTATTTACTCTCCATCCCCCTGTCAGTTCGATTTTAAGATAGTCTAGGCCCATGAAAATTACTCTGATGGCCTTAAGTTTAGCTTTGCTCTCATCTGCTGCGTTTGGAGCTCTGTCGTTGAATCCACAAAAAGTAGTCACCCCATTAATTAATATTTTTTCTGATTCAAATCGCATTTTAGGCGCTCAGTCGGCCAATGTGTCGGTGACAACATTTAATAACAGAGGTGTTTTGCGACTCAATGGAGAACGCAAGATCATCGCTAAATCTCTTTATGAAAAGCTCAAATCACAAGCCGAAGCCGTTTATCAAATGATCCCTAAAGAGAACCAGCAAGAAACAACTTTCCGAATGGGGACCGCTTTTCATATTGGCTCGAATTTGGTTCTTACAAATCATCACGTGCTTTCTGTGAGTCGCTCAAACCTCAACCGCTGCGATGATTTTCAATTGAAAGTCCGCAACACTCGTAGCAGTTTCTATAAGTGTAAGAAGGTTCATTTCTGTAGTCCCGAACGAGACCTTTGCTTAATTGAAATGGAATCAAGAAGTAGAAATCGTAAATATAGTTTAGACCAGGGCCCGGCCCTTAAACTTCGTGCCCACTTGGATTCTGTTGATTCTGAACAAGAAATCCTCACAGCTATTGGTAACAGCATGGGGCTTGCGATCCACGCTTCTCAAGGCCGTGGTACCAGTCTTTCAAATTTTGGCAGAATTTTCTACGCTCCACTAACCCAAGGGAACTCGGGCGGGCCCCTCTTAAATTCAGAAGGAGTAGTGGTTGGATTAGTGCGGGCGCAAAGTAACTCTGCGGATCCAAAACTGGTCAATGATGTAGGACCAAATGCCTTTAACGTGGCCGTTCCTATGGACATAGTTATCGATACCATCAGACAGTCTGGTGCTTTGGACCCAGAGACCCTTGAGAAATTCAATGCATCTGTGATTGAATAGTCTTCATGAATTTACGTAATATTCTTCTTTTCATCTCCATCACCATCATAGGCCTGTGCCTCTCTATGTATTTTCAAAGCGAACCAAGAGTACGCTCCATCAACTGGGATCAATATAAAAACCTTCAGTACAATGAAGAGCGCTCTCACTCCTTAGATGATCTCAATAAAAAAACCACCCCTTATCGCCTCGAGGATTTAATTTTCGAAGTATACGCCAAAAACCACATGGCCGGAGAAAAAACCCGTGTGATGGAAATTGGCGCAGGTAATGGACGGGTTCTGATGGAGCTGAAGAAAAAATTTCCAGATGTTGAATTTTACGGTGTGAATAAGGAAAAAACCCATACCTTTTATCGCCGTGAGAGTTTTATTATGACGGCACTCAAGTTTGAAATTTTCACCAAAGAAGAAGCTGAGGCCATGGATCTGCCCTATCTTATTTTTCAAGATTTGGATTTTGGCGGACGACTCCCCTATGAGGCCAATAAGTTTGACCTCATCTATTCTCAAAATACCATGAAGTACATCAAGTATAAGTTTGAGCTCTTTAGTGAGATTATGCGGGTTCTTAAACCAAATGGTGTCAGTTTTCACACCGACTTGGGTCCAGTTAATATATACGCCAAGGGTTTGCTCTTAGAGCTCAGAGATGCGGTCGGATTAGTCCGCAAAAAAGGTCTCGATATACAGAGTTTAGAAACCCCAGACACTTTGGTGTTTAAGAAAACTGAAAATAACATTTTTCCGCTTGAGCCTCACCAACCCATTCCTGAGAAAAACGAAAATATCTCTCAGGAGATGAGGCGTCCTGAGATGGGGTATAACTTCGTTGAGTAGCCTTTACTTCCACCGGTGGAGGTAACCAAAAAAAAAGGGCCCTTCCGGACCCTTTTTCGTTTTAACTTCTTTGAATTAACTTCCGCAAGAAACGCAGTCCTCTGGATTATCCAAAGAACACATCATGGCCGCTTGTTGCTCAGCTGCTGATTGCGCCACAGTTTGAGTTGTCTCTTTGATGGTGAACTTGATGGCGTCTACCGCTGGACGGGTACGGAGATAGTACATCCCTGTCTTGAGTCCAAGCTTCCAAGCTGTGAAGTGAAGCGAAGAGAGCTTACCGAAGTTAGTATCTTCCATGTGGATGTTTAAACTCTGAGATTGATCAATGAATGCACCACGGTCAGCGGCCATCTCAAGAATCGACTTCTGCTTAATTTCCCAAACTGTTCGGTAGAGTTCCTTCATTTCAGCAGGAATCTCTGGAATGTACTGAACCGATCCATTGTGAGCGATGATTCGGTCTTTCATTTCTTCACTCCAGAGTCCAAGCCCAATAAGATCACGCACAAGGTGTTTATTGACCACCGCGAATTCTCCAGAGAGAACACGACGAGTGTACATGTTAGAAGTAATCGGCTCGATACATTCATTGTTGCCGAGAATCTGAGACGTTGAAGCTGTTGGCATAGGTGCCATCAAAAGTGAGTTACGAACGCCGTAAGTTTTGATCTTGGCACGTAAAGTCGTCCAATCCCAACGTTCAGTAGTGCGCATACCCCACATATCTGGCTGCAAGATTCCTTGAGAGATCGGAGATCCCTCATAAGAATCATAGTGGCCATGCTCCTTGGCAAGATCAGCCGAAGCAGAAAGTGCAGCATAGTAAATAGTTTCAAAGATTTCTTTATTGGCCATTCGGGCATCACTTGAATCAAACGGCATTCTCATTTTAAAGAACGCGTCTGCTAGCCCTTGTACGCCAATTCCAATTGGACGATTCTTCATGTTCGAGTAGCGAGCTTCTTCTACTGGATAGTAGTTAAGGTCGATGATGCGGTTTAAGTTACGAGTCACCTGATAAGTCACTTCATAGAGTTTCTTGTGGTCAAACTCCCCGTCTCTCACAAACATCGGAAGAGCGATTGAGGCCAAATTACAAACAGCAATTTCTTTATCAGAAGTATACTGGATGATCTCAGTACAAAGGTTTGAAGATTTGATGGTTCCCAGATTTTTTTGGTTAGACTTCTCGTTAGCTGCATCTTTGTAGAGCATAAATGGAGCACCAGTCTCGATCTGAGAGTTGATGATCTTGTACCAAAGGTCACGGGCCTTCACAACTTTAGAGGCGCGGCCTTCTTTTTCATACTGAGTGTAGAGCTGTTCAAACTTTTCACCGTGACAGTCAGCAAGACCTGGACACTTGTTAGGACACATAAGTGACCAGTCTGCATCTGTTTCCACACGTTTCATGAAAAGATCGTTAACCCATAGGGCGTAGAACAAGTCCCGTGCACGCATTTCATCTTTACCGTGGTTCTTCTTAAGCTCTAAGAAGTCTTCCATATCTGCATGCCAAGGCTCGAGATAAATGGCGAAAGCACCCTTACGTTTACCGCCGCCCTGATCTACGTATCGAGCAGTATCGTTAAACACGCGAAGCATAGGAACAATACC
>CAMDDI010000266.1 GCA_945890905.1 Bacteriovorax stolpii | reverse complement strand
GAGGGTTCATCTTGACGGCTCTCAAGTAAATGGCCAGATTAAGCAGAAAAAGTTTTATTGTACTCCGGGATAATATACATATTTAAAAAGCTAGGAACTTTACACAAGACCAAATTAAAAGCTAAGAATTACGATCCCCCTGTAAAGGGGGATTTTTAAGATCTTTTTGAATATTTCTGCTTAAAAACCTTCTCCATCCTCTCTTTCAACATCTCTTCATTATCAATATTAGAAAGATCCATGTCTCCTGCTCTCTCAAGGAAATTAGCGATCATGGCACGAACTACAGTATTAGTCGTAATACGCTCACGAGAATCAGCATTGTTCCCTTTCTTGCGGTTTCTCATGATGAAGTGCTCAATCTTTTTGAGCTCAAGATCATGTGCTTCAGGTATTCTGAAAGTAGGAGCTACGAAAGTTTCAAATTTTCTCAAAGGAGCATCGTCTTTATTTTTTTCAGGTGCTCTCAAGGTTAATTCGGCTGCTTTAATAACAGTGTTCATTGGCTTTTCAAAAGATTCAATGTCCATAACAGGAGCAAGTTGAATTTCTTCAAAGCGTTCAATCTCGGCATCAAACTTATTAATTTCTTCTTCTACTACCTTTGCAGAAGTCACCGGTACCGCAATTGGTCTTGCTGGAGTTTTGTTTGATTTCTTGCCAAATAGGTTGAAATTTTCTACGTCTAAGCTCATTGCATGCCCCCGATTGATACTTCCGAATTTGTTTTTTTGTTAGTTTTACTAATTGGTTTGGCCTGGGTATTCATGCCAAGTCTTTCTAAGACCTCTTCAGCAAGATCGCGGAAGTTCTTATTTCCCTTGTCAGAATTTTTAGTAACATCAAAAATAGTCTTCTGATTTTGGGCGAGTTCTTTAAACTTTGAATTTCTTTGAATACAGCTCTTGAAAACCTTTCCACCAAAAGCCGAATTAAGAATCTTCTCCGAATCTTTAGCAATCGACTCACGGCCATCAATCATAGTTAGTACAAGGCCTAAATTTTCAATCTCATGATCCAGGTTCTCTCTGATTTGATCAATTGTTTCCATCGTCTTCTGGACACCAACTAAAGAGAGATAATCTGCCAAGGTTGGGATCATGAAGTAATCAGAAGCGATAAGGGAGTTTAAAGTAGCGATACCAAGAGTGGGTCCATTATCAATCAAGATGAAATCATACTCTTCCATCACCGGTTTCAAGAGTTTTTTAAGGATATGGTCGGATCCCGCCTGACTCGATAAGGCCACATCCAAAGGAATAGTCATTCCTTTATACTTAATCTCAGAAGGAACAATAAAAAGATTTTCCTGAGATGTGGGATAGGTCACTTGGTTAAGTGAATTGTCCTTAAAGAATGCATGAAGCACTCCCCTCCCCTCTTCGTCTAATTGGCCAATTGTTGAAATAGTTAAATTTGCTTGAGAAACATCCAGATCAATTAATAAAACCTTCTTACCCATTCTGGCCAAGGCCGAACCCAGGTGAAGAACAGTAGTCGTTTTAAGAACGCCACCTTTCTGGTTTATAACGGAAATTACCTTTCCAGTTTTCATAATCAAATCCTCCATAATTATCACTGCTACTATTTTTATAATACGGCACTTCAGAAGTTATGCAATGAAGAAGTAATGAAGTTGCGAAGTTTCTAATTTAAGAACTTTTGAATTTCAAAACTATGGAACTATAAAACTTATGAAGTTTGAAACTGATGAACTTGTGAACTTCAGTACTGGTCAAGTTTGGAAGTATTGAAGCTCTTGACTTCTTAATTTCGGAAATAACTAACTTCCAATGTTCGCAAGTGACGAAGTCTTGAAGTGCGGAAGTTCAGAAGTGATAGGGGCGGAATATAAATTTCTTTGTTAGGCATTTGACCATGGGAATACTCGCAACTTCAGAAGTTCTGAACCTAAAAAAAGATTTAAGCTGCTGATAATTCTGAAATTTTTTCGATAGTGGCAATGTTCAATTTTAAAATAGCTCTTCCAGGAAATTCCTGCGATTTCCGAACTTCTGAAGTCGTAAAAAGCAGCTGTGCTCCTGCGCTTGGCCCTGAATTTATGAGTGAATGGTGAACATGAGAATCTTGTTTTCAATTTAAATCTTTCAAATTGAATTTTATTTATATAAAATTAATTAACACCTTTGCTCACAAGAGTGGCGTAAAGTTTTGGGTTGATTTCAAATAAAAAGGTAGTTATTTGATCTTTCGGTCAACCCAAAATTTTTTATCTTCACAAATTTTCTCATTTGATTTTCATTAAAGCTTCCGTGCCTCTGGGCTTTCATACGGCTTTTCCTTATGGAGATGGGGGATATGATAAAAAATAAAGAGATGTCGGAAATTGAAATGTGTTTTTTCTTCATTCTTGCCCCTATAGAACATTGATGACTGTATTCCTAATGAAGGTCTTCCTTTTTGTTTGTAATAGAAGACGTGCTGAGGGAGTAGGGTGATGGTGTCTTCGATGAATACCACCACTCTGTAATAGAACTTGTTCGATTTGAGCGACGAAAATTGAAATTTCATTCTGATAATTGTCTAAACCAATCAAACTTAAAAATCTTCTCATTTAAATTAGATCAATTAAAATAATTATATTAGTTCAGTTTTAAGCATCACTTCCATGCTTGATAATGGGCATTATCAAGCATGGGTACGAGCTCGAAGAGAATTTGTTAAAAATAGCTGTGATATAGACGGATAAATTTGGGGGAAATTTGAAAATTAATCTGCATGTGTACTTGAGAGCAAGTATTGAGGCCAGATGTGGCGTCCCTTTTGAACCTCAGATTTGGCATCGAACTCAATTTCTTCAAAAAAATTTCATCCGAGGTTTTACTGAAGCGTACTTAGTCCCTGATCTTTACGTTGAAGTGACCGATTTCAAAGATTCCATTGAAAGCTTTAGCTTTGAATATAACTCAGAAAATATTGAGGTTAGTACCTCTCTTTTTGGTGCTTCTGTATTCTCATAAATAGGGTCTATGGGTTTACCTACTTTAAATGTACGTTTTGACTAATATTGCAATAAATATGCAAAAGTGTTATATTAGACAAATATTTCAAAAACAGAGTAGGATTGTAATATTAATGAAATCAAGAATCGAAGCTTTAAACCTTATTGATTCCAGTATCTTATCTAAAAAACAGGCCCTCGAGGTTGGTTTAAACTCATATGATCTTTCTGAATTAATAAACGAAGGGGTTTTAGAAAGGGAAGGTAGGGGAGTTTATAGGAAAATTGGCAAACGGATGCCAGAGAATGAGTCTTACGCCATGGCACTGGCCCATTTGGGGTCTCCCTCAGTGATCTGTTTGTGGTCTGCACTTGTTTTCCATGACCTCACCGATGAAGCACCTTCAGAAATTTGGGTATACCTTCCTTTAGAAAAATATTCGCATATTAAGGGACTGGTGGTTGTCCGAAAGAAAAATCCTCAATGGGATGTAGGCATTGAAGAGCATGATGGGATTAGAGTGACTAATATTGAGAGAACACTTGTAGATGCTCTCGCCGATGGAAGGCATTTTGATGAATTTACACCATTTAGAATGGTTCTTTCGGCCATTCGAAATAAAAAAACAACCGAAGCAAAGCTCCTGGAAATGGCCAAGAAACTGGGTGTTGAAAAAAGAGTTGGAAAAAAATTACTCTATCTTCAGGATACATATGTTTAGTGCGGACCAATTAAAAGACAGAATCAGGAAGGCAGCTAAAGATCTTGGCATAGAGGATGTGAACCGAGTTAGAACGAT
>CAMDDI010000265.1 GCA_945890905.1 Bacteriovorax stolpii | reverse complement strand
ACTCAAATCACCGATTTCGTCCAAAAAGAGTGTTCCCTTGTTGGCCTCTTCAAAGAGTCCCACTTTTTTATCAGTTGCACCCGTGAAGGCTCCCTTGGCGTGACCAAAAAGTTCAGACTCTAAAAGGTTTTCTGGAATAGCAGAACAGTTAATAGCTATAAAGGGACCGTCTTTTTTATCCCCCAATTCATGAACTGCGCGGGAAATCACTTCTTTACCAGATCCACTTTCCCCACTAATGAGAACGTTGGCCTGACTGGTAGAGACTCTCTTGGCAAGTTCCAGAGCTTTTTTAAATCCATTCGAGCGGCCGACAACACCCTTAAGTCCCAAGAAATCTTCCTGAAAGAGACTTTTAAGATTTGAATTTTCAAGCTGCACTTCATTTAAGAAGAGTGCCCGCTGAACCGAAATGAGAAGTTGAGGTATATGAAGAGGTTTTAAAACAAAGTCGTACGCTCCGGTTTCGATAGCTTCAACCGCTGTTTCAACACTTCCTTCTGAAGTCATAAGAATGATAGGGAGAGAAGAATTGTTTCTTCTAATTCTGCGAATAAAATCAATTCCTGACATAACAGGAAGTTTTAAATCTGAAATAACAACATCAGGTTGAAGTCGTTTATTCTCAATTTCAATCACTGCCTCTTCAGCATTATTGAATGCATGAACTTTGTATCCACGTTGTTTAAAAAATGTGGAAAGTAGATCAAGCAAATCTAGGTCATCATCAATAAGGGTTACAATAGGACTGTTCTTAAGCTTCACGGGGCTAAATTCCTCTGGCGGGTTATTTTGCCTAATATAGAGGCATATATACCCAGTGACAAGTAATTCTCGAAAGTTAAATACCTAATAACACATTGAGTTTTCATGGCCCCTTAGCTGCACCATCCAAATTGTAAGTTTAATCAATCAAGGAGACCCCATGCATTCACCGTTTAGAGTAACTTTCACCTTTGCCTTCACAGCTATGATCGGTTTGATTATGAGCAGCTATTCATTTGGTGATGAGTCTCTTAAATCAAAAGCAAAAGAAGCCGAAAGAGATACATCTCGTGCAATGAGAAAAGGCGGCCGTGCGGTGAAAGACAAAACATGTGAAATGATCAATGGCAAAATGGAATGTGCTGCTCAAAAAGTTAAGCATTCAGTTCAAAATGGTGCAGACAAAGTTGAAGATGCTGTTGAGTAGTATGTATCAAAAATTAATGTTAGATGTTATTAGTAGGAACAATGAACTTAGCCGAATCCATGAAGTATGTTCTTAAAAACAAAGGTCAAAATCTTTTTTCAACATTTTGGAAAGAGGATGTGAAAATTGTTTTAAAGGATATGAAAAAAGACATGGGCCAATTGGTAAAGTCAGGTTCCGGTAAAATTAAAGAGTTCAAAAAACAAAGTCTCAAGGAAACCGTAGCCGACATTAAAGACTCAGCTCTTGATGCGGTCACGATTTTTCGAATTCTTCCATCACGTATCAAACAGGCTTTCATTTATTTCCGCGAAGACCTTCTCAAGGAGCTAGAAGATCTGCCGGAGCAAAAAGATAAAACCATTTTTTGTCTAAAGATTATTGGAGTTTTAAGCAGCTTCACTCTGACTGCCCTATACGGGGCGAAGAAAACGAGAGGTGACCTCTCTTTAAAAGGCTTAAAGCGCACTACAGCCTTTACCCAGATGCTAGCAGCTGAACTTGTGATGAGAGTTTCCCAGGTCTTTGTTTTGCGCTTTATCTCTGAAGTAGAAAGTCAGATGAGTGATGATGAAGAGCTAAAAAAACTTCGCTACTTTAAATCATTGCTTTCGGATGGTTCAAAAAATTTCCAAGCCTTTAAGGATGAGCCACTTGAAGAAGGTGACGCAGCTGTGAGAATCGTTGAATCTCTGCGTACTTTTATCCTAACGGGTGTGAGGGCCTGACTTCTGACCTTAATTCATTTAAAAATGAACCATGGATCTAAATCAAACCTTAGAAAATCTCCGTATAAGCTATCAGGCCGCAACTCTTGACGTTTGTGATTGCTTAAAAGAACCCACCAAACAATTTGATCTCTGGTTTGAAAATGCAGTTGTTTCAAAGTGTGATGAACCTAATGCTTTCGTTTTATCTACTATTCATCAAAATCAGCCTAGAGCACGGGTAGTTCTCCTTAAAGGAGTTCATCAGGGTGAGTTTGTTTTCTTTACCAATTATGAAAGTGATAAGGGTAACGAGATTGAGCACAATCAGAATGTGTCACTGACATTTTTATGGCTGCCCTTGCACCGACAAGTACGAATTGAAGGAACAATTCAAAAAGTTGATGCTGCCACATCGGACACTTATTTTCAAAAACGTCCGCGAGGATCTCAAATCGGTGCTGTTGCCTCTCCTCAGAGTCAGAAGGTAAATAACCGGGAGGATCTCGAGAAAATATTTGAGACTAAGGAAAAAGAATTTTCTAATGGTGAGGTGATTCCGCGTCCTTCTCATTGGGGTGGATATAAGATTTCTCCTAACTTTTTTGAATTTTGGCAGGGTCGAGATAACCGCATGCATGATAGAATTTGTTATGAGAAAAAAAATGGTGCCTGGGAAATCTACCGGCTGGCACCCTGAGCTTGCTTAAAAGTCCAGGCAAAGAAAATACCCCAACCAATTCCCACTGCTGCACCACCTAAAATATCTCCTGGATAATGAACCCCAAGATAAATCCTGCTAAATGAAACAAGAACCGCTAATGCTATCGCCATGATCTGCACTGGGCGTTGCAAGCTCAAAGTAAGTAGAGAAAAACTCATGAGAGCAAAAGAGTTAGAAGCGTGAGAAGAGACAAATCCAAATCTGCCACCGCATTTTTGTCCAAAACGGTAAACCAACTCTTTAGTATCTTCTGCTCGACAAGGACGAAGGCGTCCGAAAATATTTTTTAAAATCTGTGAACTTGTCACATCACTCGCGAGGATGGCCATAAGTAGAAAAAGCGCAAAGTAGAGAGCAGTTTTTTTCCCAAACTGTTTATAGGCAAAATATAAGAAGAAGAGTGTGAAAGGATACCAAAGAATCTGACTAGAGAGAAACACCATGGCTTGATCAAGCCAGTTAAAATGCAAAGAATTAAGCCAGAGAAAACCCGCAGAATCAATTTTATGAAGACTCTCTATCACTGAAGAGTTCCCATCATTTTCTTAAAGCGCATTCGGAAAACGTTCACTACTGCTTCTAGGATAATCTTGCGGCTCATCTTAGATTTGCCTTCATTGCGTTCAAAAAAAGTAATCGGCATTTCAGTTGAAGGAAGACCTAGTGACCAGACACGGTATTTGAGCTCGATTTGAAATGCATAACCGATGGAAAAAACTTTATCCAGATTGATTTTGGTTAATGCCTTGCGAGTATATCCGTTAAAACCACCTGTGGAATCCAAGAAAGGGATACCAGTAATGATTCGGGCATAGACTGAAGCAAAAAAAGATAAGAGCAAACGGTGCATCGGCCAATTCATAATGCGAATTCCGCCAATATAACGAGAGCCCACTACCAGGTCGTGATTTGTGAGTTTCTGTGCAAAAGAAGGAATTGCTTCAGGCTCATGAGAGAAGTCGCAATCCATTGTGATCACAGCTTCAAAGTTTTGTTCTATGGCCCAACGGAAGCCTTTAATATAGGCCGTGCCTAAACCCAGTTTGCCTTTGCGCTCTAAAATATGGAGATTGGATTTTTTTTGTTGGAAAGTTTTCACCACTTGGGCCGTTCCGTCGGGGGATCCATCATCGATGATCAAAACATTAAGCGTTGGATGGAGACGATGTAAGGTTTCCAACATTTTTTCAATGTTCGCAATTTCATTATACGTTGGTATGATGACAATCACTTTATCCAAGCTGATCAATTTGGAAGTCCTGGCTT
>CAMDDI010000264.1 GCA_945890905.1 Bacteriovorax stolpii | reverse complement strand
TTAGAAGTTGATTCCAAGGCCTTAAATTTATCTGCATCTTCTTCTAACTTGGAAGCAAACTCAATTAACACATAGTCATCATTAAGAGCGGGATCCTGAGTTTGTGGTGTGCATGAGCCCACAACGCCAACGATAAACATCAAAAAAAGAGCACGCATTATTTCACCTTATCTTTAAGGGTGTTCACTTCTTTGGCAAGATCTTGGAAAAAGTCTTTCTCACGAGTTTGAAATTCGTTTGAAAGGGGAGTGAGATTTTGCAGATAGATTCTCATCTTAAAAAGAGGGCCTGCAATTCTGTGTGAGATGAGAAAGCCAACAGAGAGGAGCAAAATGAAATTGAATACGGCCAATCCAATAAAGAGCATATCAAGATCATGCTTTTGATTGAGAATAAATTGATAGTAAATATGTCCGTCAGGAATACCAACGTTTAAGGCCTTACTTTTCATGGTCCAAAAGAAAAGATAGGTCGTGGAATACAGACATATCGTTGTGATAAAAAAAAGAACTGCAAAATAGCTCATAAGTCTCAATTGAAATTTTGGATCAATAAAGAGATTTTTAAGTGAGCGTGCTTGATCGGCCATGATTATTTTATCCTGAATGGGAAAGTGGTCTCTTTACTTTTTCTTAGTTTTTGTTTTCTCTGCTACTTTTTTCTTTTTTTCTCCAGAAGCCTTAAAGGACACAAAACGAATCCTTTCACCTAAGCGAAGTTTGAGTGTGGCCGCGGCCACGCCTGAAATTTTGTATCCGCCAGTTTTTACTTTGGCAACACCACCTAAAACGCAACAAAAGTCTTCAGTTGTTTTAGCGATGATGAAATCTTCTGACTTAAATGGCTTATCAGAAATTTCAGTAATTTCTCCCACCACACTCTCTCTAATGGCGCGGATGTTATCCACTTGGGCGGTGAGTACGGGACCGGGATCAAAAATTCCTACTAATCCAGAAAACGTAAAGCCTTCTTGTTCAAGAATTTTTTTGGCCGGTTCAGTATTCGGGTGGACCTGTGCGATTACATCCTGAGCTTCTTTGGGAAGAAGGTTGGCCATAATGGGATGCTTGGGAAGAAGTTCTTCAATAAAGCGTTTATTTTTCATGTAAAGAGAATCGGCAGTAGGGAAATCAACTTTGAAAAAATGCTTACCTACAGCATTCCAGAAAGCTGAATGACCTGAGTCCTTAACCATTCCTCGCATCTCTGCAATCACTTCATCTTCAAAGAATTTTCGGTTCTCTGCCATGAAGAGAAAGCGAGACAATGAAAGAAAGCGACCGTTTTGGGCATTTCTAAATTCTGGATCTAGATAAAGTGAGCAAATTTCTGCTGGGCCATTGTGAACAAAATGAAAATGAAGTGAAGTCACATCATTTTTTACATTAATGAGTTTTGATTCGTGGTGAGTTTTTTCTAATCGGTAGAAATAGTAGGGTTGAAATCCACCAATTTTTGAAATGATGGCACAAACTCCTACAATCCTTCCGGTGAAAGTTTCTTCCATGACAAATAGATAATCTTCTCCACCTGGGCCATCTTCGCGGTGAAGGAAGCTTCGCTCTGAAATGCGGATTCGTTTTTCAAGAAAGGCCGGATCCCGGGGAAGGGACGTGAGTCCATGTCCTGAATTCTCAAGAAGTTTAAGCAATCCATCCAGATCTTTTTCTTCAATCGGGCGGATGATAAACATGTTATTCCATCGCTTCGAGAGTCTTCTCGATAATCGAGCAAACCTCATCAATATGCTTCTCTTCTGTAACGAGAACTGGCATGAGAAATCTCACTCGAGCAGTAGGGTGACCACCGGCCATAAATGAAAGGACACCATTTTCAAAAAGTTTGAAAGTGAATGCTTTGGTTTTTGCTTCGTCTCCCTTAAAAACTGACATTGCAACCATGGCCCCAATACCGAAAGGTCCTGAAAGTTTCTCTGGGTGTTTCTTTGCAATCTTTTCTAGATTTGATTTAAAGCGAGCGTGAAGCTTATCAATCTTGCCCCCTTCGCCCATATAGTCCCCATTAACGATCTCATTAATAACATAATATGAAGCCGCAATCTGACTAGATGATCCAGTAAAAGTTTGTGACATCAGACCAGGTTTAGGCTTGTGATCATCTTTGAAAAAAGTGGCGCAGACCTGGGAGTTCTTCCCAATGGCCACGACATCTGCGTGCTTATCTAGGCCGAAATATTGAAACGTAAACAACTTATTGGTGCGAGCAAAGGTTTGAACTTCATCGATAAAAACCGAAATACTATTCTCCTGACAAACTTTGATTAAAGCTTCGAAGAAATCTTTATGACCAACCCAAGAACCGTTCTCACCCTGAATAAGTTCCATGCAAAATCCTGCGTGCCCTCCAGGGAAACGCGTAATGGATTTTTTCATGGCGTACACTGCTCGATCAATGGAGCCTTGGTGATCATTGGCATCATAGAAAGGAATGTAATCCACATCAATTGTTTTTGGCAGACCTTGGCGATATGCAGCCTTATCTGTCACCCATGCCATACCAAGAGTTCGGCCAGCGAAGCATTTTTCAAAAGCAAAAAAACGCGAAGCAGGCGTGCGTTTTTGGAGGATAATCTTGAAGGCATTCTCATTGGCCATGGCGCCAGAGGTAGTTAAAAATACATTTTTTACTTCAGCGCCATTTTTACAGGCCTGAGTAGATAAGAGTTCAAGTAGTCTAGCTGTATCCAGGTTCTGCTGAAGGTGACCGTTCATCACTGTATTTGAAACTGCTCCATCAATTTGAGCCTCGATAACACCTGGATGAGAGTGACCCATATAGTGAACACCAATACCGGTGATAAAATCGTATTTCACTGAACCATCGGCCAACTCAACTAATGGGCCATGACCAATTCCAGAACCGAGATAATTATAAAAAAGAGCTCCACCACGATAGTCGGCAACTTTTTTCAAAAGCTCAGTATAAGATTCTTTTAACCCTTCATCGGCCGCTTTTACACCAGTGATTTTTGACTGATGTTCCTTGAGTGCTTCTTGAATGAGTTTTTTAGCTTCCTTCAATCGTTTGTCAGTAAAAAAACCTTCAGCAACAGTCTTCGCCATATGTGCTCCATAAAATTTGATATGATGAGTTTTCGGCAGTTTATGATGAACACTTGATGTTCATCAAGGGAGAAAGGAAGAGAGTTAGATCACTGACGATTTTGCTCCGCTATATGGTCATAAGTGACGCGTTAGAAAGAGCATTTTATTGTCTGAAAAACCAGGTTATGATACCAATTCCCGATATTTATTAATGATTATGCAGTTCGCACGGAGATCCTATGAAGGTCGTTAAACATCATGATATCAAAAAAACTGATAAGGAAACTCTAGGTAAGTGGCTCCATCTTATGATCTTGGGTCGTATGATTGATGAGCGCGCTCCTAACTATCTCAAACAGGCCCTTGGTTGGTCATACCACGCTCCCTACGCGGGCCACGATGCCATTCAACTGGCCATTGGCCAAGTGTTCGATAAAGAAACCGATCATTTGTTCCCATACTACCGCGATATGCTCACAGCTCTAAGTGCTGGTCTGACTACAGAAGAAATTCTTCTTAACGGGATTTCTAAAGCCACGGATCTCGCCTCGGGTGGACGTCACATGTCTAACCACTTCGCTAAGCCAGAGTGGAATGTTCATAACGTCTCTTCTTGTACCGGTAACCATACTTTGCACGCTGCTGGTGTAGGACGGGCCATGAAATTTTATAAGCACAAGGGTGTGGCGATTTCTTCTCAGGGTGAGTCTTCAGTTTCTGAAGGTTATTGCTATGAAGCTATCAACGGAGCATCCAACGAGAAGCTTCCGGTCATTTTTGTTTTCCAAGATAATGGCTACGGGATTTCAGTTCCTAAATCCGATCAAACGGCC
>CAMDDI010000263.1 GCA_945890905.1 Bacteriovorax stolpii | reverse complement strand
TGCATCATGGGTAACTTTTTCTTTTTAACCTAATTTGAGCAATTCATTTAAAGACCGACATGCTAGGTTTCGACCACTTCACGAGGTTTAAATGTTCTTATTGCTGCTATCTACATTTTTGGTCGCTATTTCCGTCCCTTTGGCCGCTCTACTAGTTAAGGATCTTGATCCACTGGTTTTTGCATTTTTCTTTCTCTTACTCCTGATATTAATTCAACTTCCCTTCATGTACAGAAAGTGGAATGAAATAAAAAATCTCTCTTGGAAAAAAGAGCTGCCTCTTCTTTCTATCTCAGGCCTGGTAGCAACTCTCTTTTATTGGTGTGAGTTTAGCTCCCTTAAAGTGGGTCTACCGGTTTCTCACGTCTCTTTTTTAACTCTCACAGTTCCAGCATGGGTCATCTTTTATGAATACACTCAAGGCTCTGGTTCAGTTTGGAGTGTGAATAAACTCATTATGGCCATTTTGGGCTCAATCATCATGATCTTGCCTGAAGTGGGGGGAAGCTTTTCTTTGGGTCACATCCTGCCGGTCATTACTTCGTTTCTCATGGCAGCCTTCCTTATTTCTTCTAAGAAGAGTCAGGATGCAGGAATATCTCCGCTGGTTTGTTCATTCTTTAATGATCTACTGGCCTTTGGAGGGGTGAGTCTTCTGATACTTCTTAATGGTAAACAGCAGATGGTGTCTCATCTCCCAAGTAATTTGGGTGGGATCTTTCTCTACGCTCTAGTTATCGGACTCTTGCCAGGTCTTACTATGCTTTATGGTCTTAGGAAGACCAAGCTCTTGACTGCGGCCACCGTCATTATGATTGAACCCATCGTATTTGGTATCATCGCAGTGGCCCTGAATGCAGACCTCTTAGGGCTCAATTTCTTGATTGGTGCAGTATTGATAACTCTCTCGAATATGCCTGACAATTTCTTCTATGTTTTGAGGAAAGTCAGAGTGATTTACGCGCTCAATACCTTCAAATAAAATACTCTAAATTTCGATGAAAATGTTTTATCATGGGGCATAACCTAAAGGGATCCCTATGATACTTGTAACTGGTGCTGCTGGTTTTATCGGCAGCGTAATCGTGCAACAGCTCAACCTCTCCGGAATTGAAGACTTACTTCTTTGTGACCATTTTGAAAGTGGTGAGAAGTGGAAAAATCTTCGGGGCCTAAAATATCATTCTTTTGTTCAGGTTCAGGATTTGATGAATCATCCTATCTGGAAAAAACCTGCCGCCCTAAAAGCGATTTATCATATGGGTGCTTGTTCAGACACTACAGAGCACAACATGGATTTTCTTTATCAGAACAATACTCAGTTCACTAATCAGCTTCTTACCTTGGCCGCTCAAAAAAATATCCCCATCGTTTACGCCTCCAGTGCCGCTACATATGGCGCCGGTGAGCAGGGGTACTTAGACGATCATAAAGGCATCTCAAAGCTCAAGCCCCTCAATAAGTATGGCTACTCTAAGCAGCTCTCAGATGAATGGATTCTCAAGCAATCTAAGAAGCCCCGGGTCTGGTTTGGCGTGAAGTTTTTTAACGTCTTTGGTCCTCAGGAGTATCACAAAGGTAAAATGAGTTCGGTGGTGTATCAGTCTTTCAATCAGATAAAAGATGGGGGAGAGGTGAAGCTCTTTAAGTCTCACCGTGCCGATTATCAAGATGGTGAGCAGCTGCGGGATTTTGTGTATGTTAAAGATGTAGTCCGGGCAATGATTCAACTTATTGAAGCTGGAAAAAAGAAGCCCGCGCTTTCTGGGATTTATAATCTAGGTACTGGTAAAGCGAGAAGTTTTCATGATCTAGTTAAGGCCACTTTCAACGCCATGGATACAGCACCTCGGATTAAGTTTATTGATATGCCTCTAGAACTGAGAAATCAGTATCAGTATTTTACTCAGGCCGAGATGGGAAAACTTTCAAAGGCCCTTCCAAAATTTAAATTCACTTCACTTGAAGATGCCGTAGCTGATTATGTTCGCACTCACTTGAACACTGATGATCAATACCTCAGGGCGTAAGTATGAATATCAAAATAGATGGCTTTAAACAGGCGATAGAAATGCTGCAAGGTTTAGATCTTGCGGCCCAACAATCTCTGCTGGCCGACATCGCCAGGCGTGACCCTGAGATGGCAGTGAGACTCAAAAGCAGTCTTGTGACTTTTGATGATCTTCAGTACATCACAGTATCCATGATGAAGAGACTTCTGCAGGACATTGAACTGGATGACTTGGGGCTCGCTCTGCGAGGGGCCAACAAAGATCTGTCTGAACATTTACTCAATATGTTTTCTACCAATATGAGACGAGACATCGAAGATATTCTAAAAGGAAAACCTCGCGCTCTCAATGATGTGCTCGAGGCTCAAAAGAAAATTATGGCCGTGGTTATTAAGCTTAAAGACAAAGGAGAGATCATTCTCTCTAAGGATAAGTCAGAGAAACTTGTTTAATCTTTCTTCTCACAATATATAACTTACAAATATGCCCTTAGTGGCCCTTTATCAGAGCTAATTTGGCCTCAAGTATGACTAAAATGCCCCCGTATATATTTGTAAGCGCCACAGCTTTTTCCCATAACTGCCTAAAACTTCAACACTCATAACTTGGCACAAGATATGCTCTAGTAGATTCGAGAGAGCGAAGGATTCACTCATGGATTGAGTGGCCCTAGAAATGGAATTCACCTTCACCCTCTCTATTCGACTACGGAATGGTCATCGGTTTAAAAGGATTTGAACCGAAAAACTTTAAGGATGAGATAAATTAAGGAGCGCTTTATGGAAAAAGCAACAATCGAACACTTCAAAAACTTATTCCTCGAAATTCTTTCCGAAGAAGAGCATTTTGAAGCAATGCTCACTCCAGTAAGCTTAGAAGGCGACGAAATCGACGTCGTTTCTACTGAAAAAGAAAATCAAATGGATTTTCGACTCAAGGCCCGCAACGCTGTGTACTTAAAAAAGGTCCGTAAATCCCTTCAGAAGCTCGAAGAAGGGTCTTTTGGAGAGTGCGAAGACTGTGGGGCAGATATTGCCATCAACCGCCTTATGGCCCGACCTACAGCAGATCTTTGCATTCACTGTAAAGAGACCCAAGAGAAAGAGGAGAACCAACTTGTTCACCGTAACCGCGACTCAGTTGTTCATGCAGGCCGAGTGCTGCCTATTGAACATCTTGAAAAAGGTTATAACCGTGACGAGACTTCCACTTCAAATTTCTCAGTAAGCCATATGGATTACCAAGATATCGTGAACTAAAACTATTTAAAAAAAGAAGCACTATAGGCCCGGGAATCCGGGCCTTCTTTGTTTTGGTGACAAAAAGTCAGACAGCTTTCGAGGCCAGAGACTACAATTAAGTCACTGATTCTAGAGGGGAAATTTCAAATGTTATTCAAGTTTAGTCAACCGTTCTCCGACAGGTCATTTGAATTCTCAATGATCCCCGGGGGTCCCTATGAAATGTTCACTAATAATTTCGCTCATGCTTTTATGTTCATTCTCTTTTGCTCGGGAGTCAGTTCGAAAGCCCAGTAGTATTGAAGTTGTGGTTGATATTGGGGCCTATAAAATTCTGACCAAGCTTTCTCAAGTCATCAATGAAGTCAATGGCGGTAGTACCAATGGTCACGTCACGGATGCGGCCCAGATTACTTGTTCCTTTGCCCGCGAAGAAAGATTCTGCTCAATCACTAAAATTGGCTCAGGAACTGAAGGTATAGAAGTTCCATTTTCTAAAAATCCCACAGACCTTATGGCCATCGTAAGTGCCATCAACGATGTCAACGATGGCTCACCCTCAGGTCATGTAACGGGCAATGCGCAAATTGCTTGCATCAACAGTCGTTCAGAAAAATTTTGTATGGTTTCAAAGCTTAAATAATTAGAAAAAAATTCAATGG
>CAMDDI010000262.1 GCA_945890905.1 Bacteriovorax stolpii | reverse complement strand
CTTAAACAAGGACATTTATGAAAATCAGAAAAGCCATTATTCCTATTGCCGGTAAAGGAACTCGATTTCTTCCCGCAACTAAGGAGATCGCTAAAGAGATTATCCCCATCATAAATGTTCCTATGATCCATTATGTAGTTAAAGAGGCCGTAGATGCGGGTATAGAGCAGATTATCTTTGTCACCTCTTCGGGCAAATTTTCCGTAGAGGATTATTTTGACCGCAACCAAGAACTTGAAGCTTTCCTTGAGCGCAATAATAAAATTAAAGAACTCGAACTCATCCGTAAAATTGGATCCATGGTAAGTGTGACAAGTGTGCGCCAAAAAGAACAACTGGGTCTGGGACACGCTGTTTTAATGGCAAAATCAATGATTGGAGATGAACCCTTCGCTGTACTCTTGGGTGACGATATTGTGATTAATAAAAATCCTGCCATTAAGCAATTGATGGATGTGTCCCTGAGTAATAATGGCGCAACGGTTATTGGCGTTATGGAAGTACCAAAATCAGATACTGCCAAATACGGAATAGTCAAAGGTGACATCGTTGATGAAAAAACTTTGCGTATGACAGGTATGGTAGAAAAACCAAAACCCGAAGATGCGCCTACAAATCTAGCGACTCCGGGTCGTTATATTCTTACCCCGGAAATTTTTGAAATTCTTGAAAAAATCCCTCGAGGTGCAGGAAATGAGTATCAACTCACTGATGCCATCAATGTGCTCTGCCAACAGAAAGATGTGTTTGCCTATAAATTCACTGGAGAGCGCTACGATACAGGAAACGTTCATGGATACCTGGATGCTACAGTTGATTTTGCTCTTAAGGATCCAGAACTTCGCGATGTTTTTCTAGCAACTCTTAAATCACGCCTCCAAAAGCACGGAATCCAACTATGATGAAATTTGCTCTCTTGGTTTTTTTAATTTCCACATCTGCAATGGCCTATGTTCCTACGGTTGAATCTCTCTTCCGTCATGGAGCTAACCCAGAAGTGACTGGGAATGGAATCGTACTTACCCTGGTTGTAAAAAAAATTCAGCCTGGAGCAACCTCCACTTCAGTCCAAGATGTTTCATTACTTAAAGATCAGCGTACTGAAGATTTTTATAAAATATTTATTAACAAAGTTTCTGGTGATTCAATTAAAGTTACCCAGGCCCGGTTTTCGTCAGGAAGTTTTCTCGATGTAGGTCTTGAGCATAAAGTTTACTATCCTAACTTTACTGCTTATACGATTAAGCCCAATATTGAACAAGTTGAAAAAGGTCTCTTCTTTGCCCTTCTTCACTCTTTGACACTCAATAATGGCTCCCACATGGTGAATTACTTAAGAAGCCTAGGAGTTCAAGTTCGCTTGAATGATGATCTCATCAACCGCGATAAAATTGATTATCTTGCAAGTTACAAGCGCTATCTCACAATCATTAGTCGAGATCGCAACGCCCGTAAAACAGAAAAAAATCCTTTGAAGCCTGAGGATAGTGCCACACGTGATCGAGTGGATGCAATTATGGATGGCCCAATGTATGTGGACACCAAGCAAGTGAAGCTTGGTCGGGACGAAGGGGATATGGCCTGGATAGTGAGTGCTGGGGCTTTTGAGAGTGTCGTTTCCTATAGAGAGCGTGAAGTTCAAAAACTAAAATACAAATCTGCAGCTGGTGAATTCGAAATAACCTGCAAAGACTACTGGCTCGCTAATGGTACTCACAGCATACCTCGATATATGATGATCAAAAGCTTTACGGGCGAAAGTTTCCAAGTAGAAATTTCCAATATGCGCCACTATGTTGAAAGAGAAGATGATCTTGTGAAGCGTTTATCTAAATGGGATCAAATTTTAAAAGGCAAAGAATCAACTGAGCCTAGGCCAGAATTTCTTCTTTAATGAAAGTTGCGCGAATTGCGGTTAACTATCCCTTAAAAAATTCAGGTCTGCTCTATTTCTATGAAGGTGAGCTCACGCGCGGTCAGGTGGTTGAGGTTCCTTTAGGGAAACGAACTAGCCTTGGCTGTGTTATCTCTGCTGATGAATCTGCTTCATCTGAGTATCGGGATACTCCACAAGATAAAATCAAGACAGTAAAAGAAATTCTACCCAATTGGAAACTTGAAGAAGTTGAACTACAACTCTTTGAGTGGATGGCCGGTTACTATCATTATAGCTTGGGTCAACTCATTTTCGATTGCTTGCCTCATCACCTTAAGCGACCTCGTCCCCTCGAAATTTCTGAGGGTGAAGGTCATGAATTAGAATTTATTCCTAACCCGATACAAAAATCTGTGGTTACTTCAATCCGCCAAGGTTTAGGCCAATTTAATCGCTACCTGGTTCATGGGGTTACAGGTAGTGGTAAGACAGTTGTTTATTTAGATCTAATTAAAACAACACTCGAACAGGGCAAGAGTGTTCTTTTTCTTCTGCCCGAAATTAATCTGACTCCTCAATTTATTTCAACATTTGCGAGATACTTAAAAGCTCCCATCTTGTCGTATCATTCGGAACTAGCCGATTCTCAAAAATATCAAATTTGGCAGATGGCCCGCACCCTCAAAGAGCCGACTCTTATTTTAGGAGTGAGAAGTTCAATTTTTATTCCGGTGGCCAATCTTGGATTAATTGTCATTGATGAAGAGCATGATACGTCTTTTAAGCAAGATGACCGCTGTCCCTATAATGCCCGTGATGTGGCCTCTAAAAAGTCACAGCTCTTAGGAATTCCCATGGTGATGGGGTCGGCCACACCTAGCCTAGAAACCTATTCAGCCTTTCATCAACCCAATCAGATAAAAAATCTTTTTGAGATGAAGCAGCGAGCAGGGGATGCTTATCTTCCAAAAATCGAACTCATTGATGCCCGGGATAAGAGTGGCAAGGAAGATGATATCTGGCCTTTGGTGCCTCCTTCGGTGAGGGCCATTAAAGATGCGCTTTCAAGAGGAGAGCAAGTTTTAGTTTTTGTGAACAGACTAGGCTTTGCAAATTACATTCAGTGCCGCGCTTGTGGGCATCAGTTTAATTGTCCCAATTGTTCAATTACTCTGCGCTATTATAAAAAGAAAAATATTCTTGCTTGTCATCACTGTGAATACAAAGAGCCCATGCCGCTGGATTGTCCTTCATGCAGATCTATGACCCTTTCTCAGAAAGGTTTTGGCACTGAGAAAGTTCAGGAAGTTTTGCAGCGGCTATTTCCGGACAAGCAGATTGACCGCTTCGATCGTGAAGAAATTAAAAACTTTAAGCAACTTGAAGAGAGACTTTCCAATTTCCATCAAGGAAAAATTGATTTGATGGTGGGCACTCAAATGCTCTCCAAGGGGCATAACTTTGAGAAAGTAAAACTCGTTTTAATTTTAGGCATTGATAGCCAGCTCAATTTTCCAGATTTTCGTTCTGCTGAGAGAGTTTATCAAACTCTTACACAAGTTTCGGGTCGTGCTGGGCGCTACTCCCAAGACGGAAAAGTTTTGATTCAAACTCTTAATCCAGAAAGTTCATTGTTTCAGATTGTGAAGAATCATGACTTTCATCAATTCTACGAAGATGAATTAAAAATCCGCGAGCTCTGCGATTGTCCCCCTTTTAAAAGATTAGCGATGATTCATTTTTCTTCTCGCTTTCAAGATAAACTCATCAGTCATGTTTCAGAGTTTGTGGGAGTCCTGCTGCGGGATCTAATCCGCCAGCATTTTAAAGAGGTCACCATCTTAGGACCCCGGCCCGCGAGCATTGAGAGAAAATCAAACCAATTTACTTGGTCAATCCTTTTGAAGTCCAAAGATCTGCCTCAGCTCCACAACCTTTTGAAATCTTTCGAGATGAATTACAAATCCATGAGTGGAATTGCCTATAAAATAGACATCGATCCTTACTCGTTACTCTAACCACTTAAGTTTCTTTAATAGACCTCCGAATAGAGATTGAGAAAGCTCAACTTTTGTTTTGAGGAATTT
>CAMDDI010000261.1 GCA_945890905.1 Bacteriovorax stolpii | reverse complement strand
AGATTATTCAAAGACTCTCCAAGCTTCCTACCAATTACCCTGAGCTTCCCTTGTTTGAAGTTCACAGTAACCCCACAGGCTATCAGTTTGGTTACGAATATCCTGCGGCCAGTTTGTACTTTTGGGAGAGAGAAGAGCGCCAGGTTAGGGATAACTCTTTTTGGTCATACTTCCCGTTTAGGGATAATCTCTACAATGTCTTAGATATTTTGCTTTAAATATTTCTGTAAAAATTACCCCCATGCAGTCATTGTCTTGACCAGACTAACGCAATGCGCTAGCCTGCCACAATCTTAAACCTCCATAGGAGTATTATTATGAAAAAACTTTTTTCACTCATTCTTGTATGCTGCTCATTTAACTCTTTTGCCGTTGATATCAATTGCGCAGTTGAAGAAGTTCAGGGAGTTTTAAAAGTCAGTACCGATTCTCAAAATCCCTACGCAAAATCTGCTATCGCTGCTCTTAATAAAAGTGTGCTCTTTAAAGAAATTGGCCTAGGAGTAAAGGGTGCAGTTGAGTATCGTCATCAACAAGGTGAGAAAATTTCTGAAAGCTTTAATGGAGTCAAATATATCAGGATTTCAAATGAACCTGGCTACTGCACAACTAAACGCTCTGAAGTTAAATTAAATTCTCGATCTTCAGAAATTGAAAGTCTAGAGTTCAAAACTACTGCAGCACCATTTTGTAATATAACCCAAGCTGAATTAGCTGCGGAAAATATTCGTTGTATATTCTAATTTAGAGATCTTTGGCCACTTCAAGTAAGAATTTATACAGCTCATTGATCTTGTAACTTTGAGCTTCATCCGGATGAAAAGCAAATGATACCTTGTTGGAGAAGACTTCAAAATCTTTTCCAACAGTTTTAACTTTTGATTTAAAATGTGATCTCTTCAAAACGTGAGTCGGCACCACTGCAATCCCCAAACCTTCATTCACAGCCTGAAGCATTTGCCCGAAAGAATTCACCACTAAGCGTGGCTTCACATTCCGAGGAACAACTCCAAATTTCTCACGGCACCAGCGGTAAAAATTGGGATCGTTATTTTCATAAAAGATGATGGGATAACCCAAAAGATCTTTGAGATCAGTTTTACTGGTAATGGGAAACTTATCAGAGTTTGGAAACACCACGGTGGTGTATTCAGAGTGAAGATCTCTTTTTTCTGCAAAGGCCGGAACCAAATGTTCGGGCATAATCAGGCAGTCAATTTCATGCTGCTCAAACTTCTTAATGATGGTTTCAGGGAAATCCATGGAGAGTCTGACTTCTAGCTCTGGGTAGCTTCCAAGAAAATCCAGCATCCGGGAAGAGAGCCAAGTTTTACCCAGACCATAAAGTGAGCCTACGTGGAGGCGCCCTTTGATCTCGTGATTTTCAAGGTGGATCTGCTCAATTGTTTCTTCAATGCGCTTAAAATACTGCTTGGCCACTTTCGCTAGCCTCTGGCCATTCTCAGTGAGGGAAACTGATTTTCCAGTACGTGCCACCACAGGAAAGCCCACCCGCGCTTCCAGGTTTTTTAAGGCCTGGGAAACCGCCGATTGGGTCACATTGAGCTCCTCTGCCGCCTTTGAGATATTCTCATTATGGGAGAGGGCTATAAGCACCTGAAGCATGGAAGATTCGATAATCATGGAGCTTCATTTAATATATTAGTTTTACTAATACAAGTTTGGAGTAATTTTTACACAATTTTCCCAAAAAAAAGGCCTACATTCCTGCAGGCCTTCTCGCTTCTTAAATTTCTAAAAATTCTAGTCAGCTCTTTCAGCAAGTTTCTCTTTACGAGCAACAATCACTTTCTCTTGAACATGAGATGGACATTGTTCGTATTTAGCAAACTCCATTGAGTAACCAGCTTTACCTGCTGTACCTGAACGAAGAACAGTTGCGTATCCAAACATCTCTGAAAGTGGAACGTGAGCATTGATCACGGCATCCCCTGTATCAGTAGATTCAGATCCCAAGATCACACCACGACGAGAAGATAAATCTCCGATAACAAAACCTTGGTAGTCTTGTGGAGTTTCAACTTCTACTTTCATGATCGGCTCAAGGAGAACTGGGTTAGCATTCTTGATGGCGTCACGAAGGGCCATACGAGCAGCAATTCTGAACGCAAGATCCGATGAATCCACGTCATGGTACTGACCGTCTTGAAGGAATACTTCGATGTCGATCACAGGGAACGCTGCGAGAGGTCCCTTGTTCATAACGTCGTTGAAACCTTTTTCGCACGATGGGATGAATTCGTTTGGAATCACACCACCCTTAATTTCGTTCACGAAACGGAAGACTTGATCTTCGCGCTCTTTTCTTTCTGCAGATAATTGTCTCATTTTCCCGGCCACTTTCGCGAATTGACCAGAACCACCGGTTTGTTTCTTATGAGTGTACTCAAGTCGAGCTTCCCCACGGATTGTTTCACGGTAGTTAACTTGAGGAGCACCCACATCAACTTCAGCTTTATACTCGCGTTTAAGGCGCTCAACATAAATCTCAAGGTGAAGCTCTCCCATTCCTGCGATACGTGTTTCACCTGATTCTTCATCAGTGAAAAGGTGGAAAGTAGGATCTTCTTTAATAAAGCGCTGAAGTCCTTTAGACATACGCGCTTGCATTTCTTTATCTTTGGCTTTGATTGAAAGCTCGATCACCGGTATAGGCACGTGCATTCCTTCACATGATAAATGCTCTACGTTTCCTTCTTCGGCCACGAATGTATCCCCGGAAGCACAATCAACACCGATCATGGCGATGATATCCCCAGCTCCTGCCCAATCAATGTTGGCACGATCATTTGAGTTCATTCGAACGATACGGCCAATACGAACATGTTTTCTTGTACGTGTATTGATGAGGGTGTCACCTTTAGTGAGTTTCCCTTGGTAGATACGAGTGTAAGTCAACTGACCGAATTGTTCGTCAGTGATTTTGAATGCCATACAAACAAGTGGTTTTTCAAAGTCTGGAATAAGATCAATTTTAGTTCCAGTTTTAGAATCAATCGCCTTCGGTTTCTCACAAGAAACTGGAGACGGGAGATATCTTGCCACAGCATTAAGAAGGAGTTGAACACCTTTGTTTTTGAAAGCTGATCCCAAGAATACAGGAGTAAATTTCAAAGAGTTCACACCAGTGCGAACTGCACGGTGAATAGCTTCTTCAGAAACATCTCTGCCTTCAATGATATCTTCCATCATAGCGTCGTCGAATGCTGAAATAGTATCAAGCATTTCTTCGCGAGCTTTAGTAGCTTGATCTAAAAGTTCTGCAGGAATTGCTTCTTCACGAACGATTTCTCCGTTCTCCCCATCAAAGAAGTAAGCCTTCATCACGATAAGGTCGATACAGCCTTTGAAGTTTTCTTCAGCACCAATCGGCAACTGCATAAGAACAGCATTGTGATTTAATTTTTCGCGAAGAGCTTTAACTCCGTTATATGGGTTGGCACCCATACGGTCCATTTTGTTTAGGAATGCCAAACGTGGAACGCGGTAGCGCTTCATTTGTCTATCTACTGTGATGGATTGTGATTGAACACCAGCAACCGAACAGATTACGAGGATCGCTCCATCAAGAACGCGGAGTGAGCGCTCTACTTCCACGGTAAAATCCACGTGTCCCGGAGTGTCAATCAAGTTGATCTTGATTTCTTTTCCATCACCTTCTGCGAAAGTTATCCCTTTCTCATCAAGACCGTGCCATTCAACAGTTGTAGCTGCTGAAGTAATAGTAATACCCTTCTCACGCTCAAGCTCCATGTGATCCATGGTCGCTCCGGCGCCGCCGCCCTTAACGTCTTCAATTTTGTGAATTTTGTCGCAATAGAACAAAATACGTTCTGACAAAGTAGTCTTACCAGAGTCAATGTGGGCTGAAATCCCAATGTTTCTGGTTTTTGGCAAGTTTTTCATCTGCACTCCAAAAGATAAGTAAATGAGGTCTAACTGATTTTTTTA